>JAATGA010000294.1 GCA_015654855.1 Rhodobacterales bacterium | reverse complement strand
GGCCGCCCTTGGTTTTTTCGTCGCTCTGGACGCGTTTCACCAGCACGCGGTCGTGCAGCGGTTTGAAAGCCATCTGGTAAACTCCCATGGGTATCCAGGTTCATATCACCGTTAGCACTCACCTTGCGCGAGTGCCAACGCAACCCCTAGCTAGGATCTGCGCCAAAGCGAGTCAACCGAATCCTCACCTAAATTTTGAACGCCCGCCGGCGGCCTTTGACTTGGCCCGGCGGGAAAGGAATGCCAGTCTTGCCCGGCCCCTGCCCGGTGAAAGGTAAAAAGATGCGTTTGTCCGCCCTGCTTCGACCCGCGCTCGTCGGTCTGGCCCTGTGTCTCGGCGGCGCGGCGGCCGGACGGGAATGCGCCGGCACCAATGTTATCGAGGCGATGTCCGCCACCGACCGGGCCGAGCTGCGCGCCCGCACCGACGCCGCCCCCTTTGCGCGCGGCAATTTCTGGAAGGCAACGCGCGAGGGACAGACGATCTGGCTGGTCGGGACCTATCACCTCGACGATCCACGCCATCTGGCGACCACGGCCCGGCTGCGCCCGCTGATCGAGGCCGCCGGGACCGTGCTGGTCGAGGCCGGCCCGGACGAGGAAAAGGCGCTGATGAAGCGTATGGCCGAGGATCCTTCGGTCATGACGATCACGGATGGGCCGACGATGGTCGATCTTCTGTCGCCCCACGAATGGACCGAGATGACCGCGGCGCTGAAAGAGCGCAACATCCCGCCGTTCATGGCGGCGAAGTTCCGTCCCTGGTATCTGACCGTGGTGCTGGCCATCCCGTCGTGCAAGATGCCGACCTCGGGTCAGACGCGCGGGCTCGACGGGCTGGTGATGCAGGCGGCGTCGGAAGCGGGGCGCCCGCTGAAGGCGCTGGAACCCTACGACACCGTTTTCGCGATCTTCGGCGAGATGAGCGAAGATGAGCAACTGGCGCTGGTGCGTTCCACCCTCGCCACCCTCGACCGGGCCGAGGACTACAGCAAGACCCTGGCTGACGCCTATTTCGCCGAGGATTCGCGGCTGGCATGGGAGATGACGCGCGATCTGACGCGCGAACTCGCCACGCCCGAATATCCGGTCGAACGCGCCATGGCCGACTTCGACCGGATGGAAGAGGTGCTGATGTCGGGGCGCAATCGCAACTGGATCCCGGTGATCGAGGCGGCGGCCGAGGACGGCCCCGTCGTCGCGGCCTTCGGCGCACTGCACCTATCGGGCGAAGAGGGCGTGCTGAACCTGCTGGCGAAAGACGGCTGGACGCTGGAGCGGCTGGCGCTCTGATCCGCCGGCCGCATGGCGCGCCAAGACTGCCCCCGGCAAGCCAAGGTGACAAACGGTTTCGCCTTGCCTATAAGGCCGGGCAAATTCGTTTCCCCGCAAGGATGCCGACATGACGATCAAGGTTTTCGGCCACAAGGCCCCCGACACCGATTCCACCGCCTCGCCCATCGTCTGGGCCTGGTATCTGTCCGAGGTTCAGGGCACCCCCGCCACCCCGGTCCTGCTGGGCGAGCCGAACACCGAGGCGGCCTTCGTCCTGAAATACTGGGACCTGCCGAAGCCGGCGATCATCGCGGACGTGGCCGAGGGAGAGGAAGTCGTCATCGTCGACACCAACAACCCGGCCGAACTGCCCCCCTCGATCAACGAGGCGAAGGTCACCGCGATCATCGACCACCACCTGCTCGCCGGCGGCATCAAAACGAAAACCCCGATCGACATCACCATCCGTCCGCTGGCCTGCACCGCGACGATCATGTTCGACCTGATCGGCGACAAATTCGCCTCCGCTCCGCGCGGGATCAAGGGCGCGGCCCTGTCGGCGATCCTGTCCGACACGCTGGAATTCCGCTCGCCCACCACCACCCCGCACGACCGCGCGGTGGCCGAAAAACTGGCCGCCGAACTGGGCATCCAGATCCCCGATTTCGCGGCGGAACTGTTCGCGGCGAAATCCGATGTCTCGGCCTTTTCCGATGCGGAACTGCTGCGGATGGATTCCAAGGAATACAATGTCGCGGGCAAGGAACTGCGCGTCTCGGTCCTTGAAACCACGGCACCGAAGGTCGTGCTCGACCGCAAGGACAGCCTGATGAAGTCGATGGAGTCGGTTGCGAAAGAGGATGGCGCCGACCAGGTGCTGCTGTTCGTCGTCGACATCATCCGCGAAGAGGCGACGCTGCTTGTGCCGAACGATCTGGTCAAGACCCTGGCCGAGGCCTCGTTCGGCGCGACCGTCACTGGCGATACGGTGGTTCTGCCCGGCATCCTCAGCCGGAAAAAGCAGATCATCCCGGCGCTGAAGCTGTGATCCCGACCGCGATCTGACACCCAAAGGGGCCGGGCTTGCGTCCGGCCCTTTCCACGACGAAAGGCCGGACATGACCCGCATCATCGCCTCGCTTGCCGAGATTTCCGCCGATTACGACGCGCTGTTCTGCGACCTGTGGGGCTGTGTCCACAACGGCAAGGCGCCCTTCCCCACCGCCGTCGCCGCGTTGCAGGCCTATCGCGCCCAAGGCGGCCGGGTGATCCTGCTGACCAACGCGCCGCGCCCGAAACCCTCGGTCGTGGCGCAGATCGACGCCATGGGCCTGCCGCGCGACACCTGGGACGATGTGGTGACCTCGGGCGATGCGGCGCAATACGCGCTGCTGACCGGGGCCGTGGGCCGCAAGGTCCATTTCATCGGAACCGAGCGGGAATTGTCCTTCTTCCGCGACTTCGCCCCCGACCTGGCCGAGATCGCCGCGAAGGAGCCGCCGATCGAAATCGTGCCGATGGACCAGGCCGAGGGCATCGTCTGCACCGGCCTGCGCGACGACCACCACGAGACGCCCGACGACTACCGCGCCGAATTGCTGATGGCGAAAACCCTCGGCCTGCCGATGCTCTGCGCCAACCCCGACATCGTGGTCCATTACGGCGAGCAACTGCTTTACTGCGCCGGGGCGCTTGCGGCGGAATACGAAAAGATGGGCGGAACCGCTTTCTATTTCGGCAAGCCGCATCCGCCGATCTATGACCTGGCCCGCCGCAGGCTGGCGGCCATCGGCGGCGGGGACCGGATCCTCTGCATCGGCGACGGGCCGGCCACCGACGTGCAGGGCGGCTTGTCCGAGGGGCTGGACACCCTGTTCGTCACCGGCGGGATCGAGGCCACGGCCTTCGGCCCCGACAGCGACAACCCCGATCCGGCGCTGCTGGAGGCCTGGCTCTCCACCCGGCAGCTTGGCCCGGGCTATGCCATCGGCCATCTGCGCTGAAATCCGGCAAGCAACAAAGTTTCTCCGCATCAACATCGTGTGATATTTTGTTGCCAACCGGATTGCGCTGCGCTGCGGCATGGACTACCCTCTCGTCATGACGGGAGAATCGCTCATGCTCGACAACCAGCCCCGCGGCACGATCTGTATCGAAGATCTCGCAATCGGCATGACCCGCCACCTGCGCAAACAGGTGACGGACCACGACATCGCGTTGTTCGCCGAGGTCTCGACCGATCACAATCCGGTGCATCTGGACGACGCCTATGCCCGGGAGACCATGTTCCATGGCCGCATCGCCCATGGAATGCTGACCGCCGGGCTGATCTCGGCGGTGATCGGGGAACAGCTTCCGGGCCATGGCACCGTCTATCTGGGCCAGACGCTGAAATTCATGGCCCCCGTGCGCCCCGGCGATTCCGTCCTGGCCGAGGTCACGGTCACCGCGATCGACCTCGGCAAGCGGCGCGTCACCCTTGAAACCCGCTGCCTCGTGGGCGATACGGTTGTGCTGAAAGGCGAGGCCGTCGTTCTGGCGCCGAGCCGAAAGTTCGACTGAGCGCCGGTCCCTTACGCCGGCGGCAAGGGGTTCGGCCCGGGACAATGCAGATCTATCGGCACTGGCAGGGCCTCGACCCTGTCGCATATGCGGAATTGCGCGGCGCATCTGTCGCGATGGGCAATTTCGACGGCATCCATCTGGGCCACCGGGCGGTCATCGACCTTGCCCGCGGGCACGGCCCCCTTGGCATCGTCACCTTCGAGCCGCATCCGCGCGAGTTCTTCGCGCCCCATGCGCCGCCCTTCCGGCTGATGAATGCCGAATCGCGGGCGAACCGGCTGGCGAAGCTGGGGGTCGAGCGGCTGTATCAACTGCCCTTCGACGCCGAACTCGCCGCGCTGACCCCGCATGATTTCGCGGCGCGGGTGCTGGCCCAGGGTCTTGGCATCCGCCATATCGTCGTGGGCGCCGATTTCTGCTTTGGCAAGGCGCGCGCCGGCACGGCCGAAACGCTGCGCGAACTGGGGAAAGAGCATGGGTTCGACGTCACCATCGCCGAACTGGTCCGCGCGGGCACCGAAGAGATCTCCTCGACCGCGATCCGCCGCGCGCTGTCCGAGGGGCGTCCGCGCGATGCCGCCGCGATGCTGGGCCACTGGCACCGTATCGAGGGGCCGGTGATCCATGGCGAAAAACGCGGGCGGGAACTGGGCTTTCCCACCGCCAATATGGCGGTCGGGGGTCTGCACCTGCCTAAGCTCGGCGTCTATGCGGTCAAGGTCGATATTCTGACCGGTTCGCAGAAGGGTAGCTATATGGGCGCCGCGAGCCTTGGCGTGCGCCCGATGTTCGGCGAGAACACCCCGAACCTCGAAACCTTCCTGCTGGATTTCAGGGGCGATCTTTACGGCCAGCATCTGTCCATCGCATTCGTCGATTTCCTGCGGCCCGAGCTGAAGTTCGACGGGCTGCCGGCGCTGATCGCCCAGATGGACGCCGACTGCGCCCGGGCGCGCGAGATCCTGTCGTGATCACGCTGCAAACCGACCGGCTGACCCTGCGGCCCTGGGTTGCGGGGGATCTGGCGGATTATGCCGCATTGAACGCGCATCCGCGCACGGTGCGGTTCTTTCCCCATCCCATCGGCTACGACCTCAGCGCCGCCTCTCATGCCAGGATGATGGCCCGCCAGGCCGAGGAAGGCACCTGCTTTTCCGTGGCCGAGCGCCGGTCGGACGGGGCTTTCCTGGGCTTCGTCGGAATGACGCGGATGCGCGATGCCGGACCCGGCCTCGACGGGGAATGGGAAATCGGCTGGCGTCTTATCCCCGAAGTCCACGGTCAGGGTTACGCGACCGAAGGCGCGCGCGCCTGGCTTGCCCATGCCTTCGGCCCGATGGACCTGCCCCACGTCCTCGCCTGGACCGCCGCGCCCAACCTGCCATCGCAGGCGGTGATGGCACGGATCGGCATGAGCCGCGCACCCGACCTCGACCGCGATCACCCGAGGGTGGAGGCCGGCAATCCGATGCGCCCCCATGTCGTCTGGTCCATCACACGGCCCCTTCAATCCGGGGGCATTCAGGCGCATGTTGACGCGCATGTCTAAGCAGCCCCCCGCCTTTCAGGCCAGCCCCGCCCCCCTTCGCCCCAGGTTCTGGGAAACCGTGCCGCTGCGCAGGATGACCCCCGCGGAGTGGGAAGCGTTGTGCGACGGCTGCGGCAAATGCTGCCTGAACAAGATCGAATACGAAGATACGGGTGAGGTCGATTTCACCCGCGTCGCCTGCCGGCTGCTGGATGGCGAGACCTGCCGCTGCACGCACTATCCGATCCGCCATCAGTTCGTGCCCGATTGCGTCAGCCTGACGCCGAAAAGCTGAAGGAAATCGCCTACTGGCTGCCCCGCACCTGCGCCTACAGGTTGCTGCAAGAGGGCAAGCCGCTGCCGGACTGGCATTATCTGCTGACCGGCGACCCGGAGTCGATCCACCGCGCCGGCGCCTCGGTCCAGGGCTGGAGCGTGTCCGAACTTTCGGTGGCCGAGGACGACTGGGACGATTACGTGATCGAGGAAAAGCCCTGATGTTCTTCACCTCCGACAATTCCGCCCCGGTCGCACCCGAAGTCATGGCCGCGCTGATCCGCGCGAACGAGGGCTATGCGCGGTCCTATGGCGCCGACGAGATCATGGGGCGGGTGCGCGGCCTGATCCGCGACACGTTCGAGGCGCCGGAGGCGGAGGTCTTCCTCGTCGCCACCGGCACGGCGGCGAATGCACTGTCGGTGGGTCTTCTGACCCCACCCTGGGGCACGGTCTTCTGCCACAGCCACGCGCATATCGAGGAAGACGAGTGCAATGCGCCCGAATTCTTCAGCCACGGGGCAAAGCTGGTGACGGTCCCCGGCCCCCATGGCCGGATCGACCCCGAAACTCTGCGCAAGACCATCGGCGCAGCGGGCGGCAGCATCCACAATGCGCAAAAGGGAATGTTGTCGGTGACCAATGTCACCGAACGCGGCACCGTCTATTCGGTGGCCGAGGTCAACGAGCTCGCCGCCATCGCCAAGAGTTACGGCCTGCCGGTGCATCTGGATGGTGCGCGCTTTGCGAATTCCATCGCCGCGACGGGGGCAACGCCGGCCGAGATGACCTGGCGCGCGGGGGTCGATGTCCTGTCCTTCGGCGGCACCAAGAACGGGCTGATGGGAGTCGAGGCTGTGGTGCTGTTCGACCCCGCGCTCGCCTGGGAGTTCGAACTGCGCCGCAAGCGGGGCGCGCATCTCTTCTCGAAACACCGCTATCTTTCGGCGCAGATGGAGGCCTATCTGACCGACGGCTTGTGGCTGCGGCTCGCCACCCAGGCCAATGCCGCCGGCGCGCGCCTGGCCCGTGGCCTCGCCGCCATCCCCGGGGCAGAGCTGACCGAGCCGGTCGAGGCGAATATCCTGTTCCCGGAGTGGGATGCCGGCGGCCATCAGCGCCTGCAACGCGCGGGCGCCGTCTATTACGACCTGCCCGCCCATCCGGGACG
>JAATGA010000101.1 GCA_015654855.1 Rhodobacterales bacterium | reverse complement strand
GTCGCCTCTTGCGACAGTTGCAGCGCCCGGCCTTCTTTCCAGCCCCTGGGCTCGATCACCGCGGCGACGACGCAATCGGCCGCGCCCTTTTTCTTTTCGTTGCAGGCGGCGACGGCGGCGCGACCGGCCGAGTCCACGTCATGGTATTTGGCGGCGGCGACCGTCGCCTCGACCATCAGCCCCTCGTCGGGTGAAATCGCAATCGCCCCATACCAGGGCTGCCCGGCCATGGCGGTTGCCAGCAGCGCGGCCTGCGCCTTGTCGACCGGCGCATCGGGCAGAACGCGCACTTCCGAGGCTTTGGGCGTGAAGATCAGCTTCTTCGCCTCTTTCCCCGTGACCGGTTCGGCCATGACGGCGCCGGCCGTCAGAACCGCAACCGCCCCCCAAAGGCCGGAAATGACCGTCGCGTGCATCGCATCACCCTTTCGCAAACGCATACCCGGGCCGCTTTTAACGGAAGCCGCAGCCTCTGGACAGGGCCGGGACGGGTGCTAGGCTCGCCGCCGCATTCACGAACAGGAGAACACCGCGATGACACTCGATGCCGTTCTGGCCCGGATCGACGCGGATTTGCCGCAATCGCTTGATCGGCTGAAGGATTTGCTGCGCATCCCCTCGATCTCGACCGACCCGGCGTTCAACGCCGATTGCGCCCGGGCCGCCGACTGGCTGGTGGAAGAACTGCGTTCTTTGGGCTTCGAGGCCTCGGCCCGGTCGACGCCGGGGCATCCGATGGTGGTCGCGCATTCCGACGGACCGGCGGTGGCGGCGGGGCGGCATCTGCTGTTCTACGGCCATTACGACGTGCAGCCGGTGGACCCGCTGAACCTCTGGCACCGCGATCCCTTCGACCCCGAGGTTCAGGACACGCCCAAGGGCCCGGTCATCCGCGCCCGCGGCGCCGGCGACGACAAGGGCCAGTTCATGACGTTTGTCGAGGCGATGCGCGCCTGGAAGGCCGTGCATGGCACCCTGCCCGGCAAGCTGACGATTTTCCTGGAAGGGGAAGAGGAATCCGGTTCGCCCTCGCTGATCCCGTTCATGAAGGAAAATGCGGGCGAACTGGCGGCCGATCTGGCGATCATCTGCGACACCGGCATGTATGACGACAGCGTGCCGTCGATCACCACCATGCTGCGGGGGCTGGCGAAGACCGAGTTCACCATCCATGCCGCCAACCGCGACCTGCATTCGGGCATGTATGGCGGACTTGCGCGCAACCCCTTGACCGTGCTTTCGAAGATCCTCGGAAACCTGCATGACGAGACGGGGCGGATCACCATCCCCGGCTTTTATGACGATGTGGCGGAACTGCCCGACCAGATCCGCGAGCAATGGCAGGCCCTGGCTTTCGATCATGCGAAATTCCTCGGCGACGTGGGCCTGTCGATCCCGGCGGGCGAACAGGACCGCACGCCCCTCGAAATGATCTGGTCGCGTCCGACGGCCGAGGTCAACGGCCTTTGGGGCGGCTATAATGGTGCGGGGTTCAAGACCGTTCTGCCGGCCGAGGCTCATGCCAAGGTCAGCTTCCGCCTCGTCTCGCAACAGGATCCGCACAAGATCGTCCCTGCCTTCCGCACATGGGTCGAGGCGCAATTGCCAGCCGATTGCCGCGTCGAATGGCATGACGCAGTGGACGGCTCGCCCGCCAGCGTGATGTCGATCGCCGATCCGGCTTTCGAGGCGGCGCGGGCCGCCCTGACCGAGGAATGGGCACGCACCGCCGCCTATGTCGGCGCGGGCGGCTCGATCCCGATCGCGGGGTATTTCAAGGAATACCTCGGGCTCGACGCGCTGCTGATCGGCTTTGGCCGCGACGACGACAACATCCATTCGCCGAACGAGAAATACGACCTCGAAAGCTTTCACAAGGGCATCCGTTCCTGGGCCCGCATTCTGGCGAAACTGGCATGACGGTCACGCTGCACGATCTGGGCGAAGGCGACTACCAGGCCTGGCGGCCGCTGTGGGACGCCTATTGCGACTTCTACCAGACCGAGATCGCGCCCTGGGTCACCGCGCGCACCTGGGCGCGGCTGATCGACCCGCAGGTGCCGATCCAGGGTCGTGTCGCGCGTTCCGGCGGGCGGGTGGTGGGCTTCGCCCATCACCTGACGCATCCCTCCACCTGGCATGACGGGCCGGTCTGCTATCTGGAGGATCTGTTCGTCGCGCCCGAGGCGCGGGGCACCGGGGCGGGCCGGGCGCTGATCGACGATCTGATCTCGATCTGCGAGCGGAGGGGCTGGGAACAGCTTTACTGGATCACCGCGAGCGGCAACGAAACGGCGCGGCGGCTCTACGATTTCTACGACAAGGCCGACGGGACCGTACGCTACCGGCTGAATCTGTAGGGCGCGGCGCTTCCCTCGTCGGCGGGAGGCGCGCTTCACGACAAAGGGATGGCTGCGAAAGCCAGGCGATGTCATCCGGCAAGGAATTAAGGGAAGAAATGGCGCGGTTGACGGGGCTCGAACCCGCGACCCCCGGCGTGACAGGCCGGTACTCTAACCAACTGAGCTACAACCGCGCGATCCTTCGGCGGGGCGAAACATGGGGCAAATGGCGCGGTTGACGGGGCTCGAACCCGCGACCCCCGGCGTGACAGGCCGGTACTCTAACCAACTGAGCTACAACCGCAGACATTTGCCGCCCGGTCGCCCCGGACGTGGGGTGCTATTACGGAAACGGCAGGGCGGCGTCAAGCGCGGCCCTGCGGAATTTTCACCTCAATGGTCGGGGGCGGGAATGAACTCGGTCATGTCCCCCGCCGGCAGGCTGAACCGGCCATGGCCCCAGTCGCCCGCCCGCCAGGCCTCGCGCGCCGCGTCGATCTTGTCGCGGGATGAGGCCACGAAATTCCACCAGATGAACCGCGGCCCGTCCATGGTGGCGCCCCCCAGCAGCATCAGCCGCGCGCCCTGATCGCCCGCGCGCAGGCTGATCCGGTCGCCGGGGCGGAAGACCAGCATCCGACCCGCCTCGAAGGTCTGGCCGCCGACCGTCACCTCTCCCGACAGGATATAGGCGCCGCGATCCTCATGCTCGTCGGGCAGCGGGATCGCGGCGCCCGGTTGCAGGATGGCATCGGCGTAAAACGTCTCGGACGGCAGAGCCATAGGCATCCGCGCCCCCCAGGCGCTGCCGAGGACGAGGCGCACCTGTTTCCCCTCGCCCTCCAGCTCGGGCAGATCGGCCTTGCCGACATGGATAAAGGCGGCGGGATCATCCTCCTGTTCCTTCGGCAGCGCGACCCAGGTTTGCAACCCGAACAGCTTGTGCGGCGTCTGCCGGTCGGGCCCGTCCATCCGCTCGGAATGGGTGATGCCGTTGCCGGCCACCATCCAGTTCACCGCGCCCGGGTCGATCCACTGATCGGTGCCGAGCGAATCGCGGTGATGGATCCGGCCCTTCATCAGATAGGTCACGGTGGCCAGGCCGATATGCGGGTGCG
>JAATGA010000143.1 GCA_015654855.1 Rhodobacterales bacterium | reverse complement strand
CGGCTGGTCAGCGTGCGCTGCACGCGCAGCAGGTCGAGCGCGGCGGCGTATTGGTCCTCGTTCAGTTCATAGGGGTCCGTGATGCCAAGCTCGGGCTTGTGCGCCATCAGGTAAAGCGCCGCATCGGCGATATGGATCGGGCCGTCATAGGCCTGCACCCGGCCCTCGTTCGACTTGCCATCCGGCAGGTCCATCTTCTCGAAGACGACGTTCCAGGACTTCGGCGCCTCGGGGAAAACTTTGGTATTATACATCAGAACGTTCGGCCCCCACATATAGGGAACGCCATAGTGGGTGCCGTTCACCGTATGCCAGGGCGCATCCTTCAGCCGGTCGTCGACGGTGGACCAGGACGGGATCAGATCGACGTTCACCGGCTGCACCTTGCCGCCGGCAATCAGTCGCAGCGAGGCATCGCCCGATGCCGTCACCAGGTCGAAGCCGCCCTCGTTCATCAGCGCCACCATCTCGTCCGAGGTGTTGGCGGTCTTGACCGAGACCTTGCAGCCGGTCTTTTCCTCGAACTTCGTCACCCAGTCATAGGCGGGGTCGGTCTCGCCGCGTTCGATATAGCCGGCCCAGGCGACGATGGAGAGTTGCCCCTCACCCGCCCCGATCGAGGCGATCTGGGCGAATGCGGGGGTCAGCGCGGTGGTGGCACCTGCAAGGACAGTCATGCCAAGCGTCGCGGCACGGGCGATCCGTCGGGTCGTGGTCATCTTCATGGCTCCCTGATGGTTTGTCGCGCCGCCTTGGACGCCGCCGGTGTTCCGGTCCGGCGATCATGCTGCGGTTGCAGGGCAGCTTTCGCAAACACAAAATCAGGATGGGCCGTATCGGAAAAACCGATGGCTGATGGGCGCGCCTATCGTTCCGTCAGTCCGGTCTGAGCCGAGCGGATGAAGTTCAGCGCAGGCCCCGACAGGGGCGCGCCCCGCCGCCAGGCCAGTCCCACCTGAACCGAAGGCAGATCGCCCGAAACATCGCGGATCTCGATCCGGTCGCCTTCCAGCGACCAGGGGCGGTAGACGAGGCCCGGCAGGATGGCGAGGCCTGCGCCGGTGGCGACAAGGCTGCGCACCGCCTCGACGCTGCGGGTGCGGAAGGCGATCTCGGGCTTGACCGGCAGGGCCTGGGTCAGGCGGCGCATGGATTCCTCGATCTCGTCCACCATCAGCTGGATCATCGGCCGCCCCGCCAGTTCTTCAAGCTGGATCGCCTCTTGCTGGGCAAGCGGATCGCCGAGCGGCAGCCACAGCCGGTAGGGTGAGACCAGCAGCGTTTCCACATGCAGCGCCATCCGGTCGCGCACCGAGGAGGTCAGCAGCACCGCCACATCGAGTTCCCCCCCGATCAGCAGGTGTTGCAGATATTCGCCCGTATCCTCGATCACGTTCAGCGCGATCTTCGGATGTGCCCGGCGGAACCGTTGCAGGATGTCGGACAGCACATAGCCCGCGACCAGCGAGGTGACGCCAAGCGACAGCCGGCCGGTCATTTGCTCCTCATCCTCACGAAACGCCGTGCGGGCGGTGGCGACATCGGCGAGGATCTGGCGCGCATGGCGCAGGAAGGCCGAACCCTTGTGTGTGATCAGCAGGCCCCGCGCCTGGCGGTCGAAAAGCGCGACGCCCAGATCATCCTCCAGCGCGCGGATCGCCTCGGTCACGCTGGATTGCGAGATCGACAGCGCGCGGGCCGCGCCGGAGACGCTGCCCTGTTCGGCGGCGGCGACGAAGAACTGCAACTGACGAAGGGTGAAGGCCATGGGTTCCGCTATCCGGGTGACGGGGCCAGATTGGCCGGGCGCAGGGCGACAAGGCAAGCCCCGGACCGCGCGGATCGGTGCCTTTCCGAATGCCTGAAACGCGGCCAGCCGCCGGCCGGTGTCGCAAACCGGCCCCTGGCGGGGCGATTGCGATTGCGCCGCGGGAACGCAGCTTTTAGGGAATCGCCAGACGCAGGTGGCGACGACAGCGCGCCGCCCGACAGGACCGCCGGCCTGCCCGGTTCCAGATCCGCGCGGTCCGCCAACCGCGCCACCCGACGAAGGAGATGCTCCATGACCCGCTTTCCCGACACGCTGCTTTTCATCGACGGCACCTGGCGCCCTGCCGAGGGCGGACGCTCCATCCCGGTGATTAACCCGGCGACGGGCGCTCAGATCGGCACGGTCGCCCATGCCTCGCGCGGCGACCTCGACGCGGCGCTCGCGGCGGCGGAACGCGGCTTTGCCGTCTGGCGCGCGACCTCGGCCTTTGAGCGCGGCAAACTGATGCGCAAGGCGGCGGTGCTGCTGCGCGAGCGGGCCGATCTGATCGCCCCCGTCATGACGATGGAAAACGGCAAGCCCGTCGCCCAGGCGAAGGGCGAGATCCTGGGCGCCGCCGATGTGATCGACTGGTTCGCGGGCGAAGGTCAGCGCGCCTATGGCCAGACGATCCCGTCGCGCGACCCTCGTGTGATGCAGATCACTCTGAAGCTGCCGGTCGGCCCGGTCGCGGCCTTCACCCCCTGGAACTTCCCCATCAACCAGGTGGTGCGCAAACTGTCGGCTGCGCTGGCGGCCGGCTGTTCCTTCATCGTCAAGGCGCCCGAGGAAACCCCGGCAAGCCCCGCCGAGATGATCCGCTGCTTCGCCGATGCCGGTGTGCCGGCGGGGGTGGTGAACCTCGTCTACGGCATCCCGGCCGAGATCTCGGAATATCTGATCCCGCATCCGGTGATCCGCAAGATCAGCTTCACCGGCTCGACCCCGGTCGGCAAGCAGCTTGCGGCGCTGGCGGGCCTGCATATGAAGCGCGCGACGATGGAGCTGGGTGGCCATGCCCCGGTGATCGTCGCGGGCGATGCCGATCTGGACCTCGCCGTGCCGCAGATCGTCGCGCATAAGTTTCGCAACGCGGGTCAGGTCTGCGTTTCGCCCACCCGGTTCCTGGTGGAGGATTCGGTTCATGCCGATTTCACCGAGCGTTTCACCGCCGCGGCGCAAAAGCT
>JAATGA010000116.1 GCA_015654855.1 Rhodobacterales bacterium | reverse complement strand
CCACGAGACCCGCGTCGCGGCGGCCAAGCTGCTGGTCCAGGCCCGCATCCGACCGGATGAGGCGGTCTGGGATCTGATCGCCTCCTGGGTGCCGCAGTTCGACGGCTGGGCCATTGCCGATCACGTCGCCGATGCCGGGGCGCGGCGACTGCTGGCCGACCCGTCGCGGCTGGATCAGGTCGAAGGCTGGACCGGATCGCCCCATATGTGGACCCGGCGCGCGGCGCTGGTGATGACCCTGCCCTGGGCCAGGATGAGCATCCCCAAGCCCGCCGATCTGGCGACGAGAGAGCGGGTGCTGGGCTGGGCAGCCAGCTATGTCGCGGATCGCGACTGGTTCATCCAGAAGGCCGTCGCCTGGTGGCTGCGGGATCTGTCGAAACATGATGCCGAAAGGGTGCGGGCCTTCCTGGCCGAACACGGGTCCGCGATGAAGGCCTTCGCCAGGAAAGAAGCAGGGAAACACCTGCCCGACGCAGGCTGATCCGACCCGCGCGTTCAGTCGGCGTAGACCGTCACCTCCGGCAGGCCGGTCAACGGCAGGTTCAGCGCGCGAAAGGCGGCGAAGGACAAAAGCGCTCCGCCCGTCCCCGGCTTCAGATCGACCGCCAGCGTCTGGCCCGAACCGGTCGCGACCCGCCCCTTGCCCGCCGCCTTGACGAAGGGCGCCTTCAGCCACAGCCCCGCCTCGCCCGGCGGCCCAAGCGCCACCACCGTCTTGCCGATGGCCTGCGCGCCGGCAGGCTTCGCCGCCGTCAGCGCCGCCGCCTTTTCGGCATCGCTGACGGTGTCGAGCGCGGCCGCGCTTTTGCCCTGGCCCATCGCCGGGCGGGCGACGGGTTTGCCCGGCTGCACCGAGACCACGCCCGGCGTCGGATTCGAATCCGGGACCGACGGCTGGAACAACCCGCAGCCCGCGAGCGCCGGCAGGGCCAGCAGGCACAGGCCACGGCTGAGGGCGATACGGGAAACGGCGAAACGGGGGGCTGGGAACAGGATACGCATGGGGCAGAAGATAGCGCGCCGCCCCCGCCCCGGCAACGCCCGCCTTCGGACCCGGGTTTTCGCCGCCTTACCGCTTGCCGATCCGGCGCCGGACGCCTACTTTCGCCTCATGTTGGAAACCGCGCCCCCCCTTGTCGGCACGCCCCACGGCGGCCCGCTGATCGACCCTTTCGCCCGGGCGATCGACTATCTGCGGGTCTCGGTCACCGACCGCTGCGATTTCCGCTGCACCTATTGCATGACCGAACATATGAGCTTTCTGCCGAAGGCAGAGCTTCTGACGCTGGAAGAGCTTGACCGCCTGTGCTCCGCCTTCGTCGGCATGGGCGTGCGCAAGCTGCGCGTCACCGGCGGCGAGCCGCTGGTCCGGCGCGGCATCATGGGCTTTTTCCGCGCCATGTCGCGACACCTCGCCTCCGGCGCGCTGAGCGAACTGACGCTGACCACCAATGGCAGCCAGTTGACGAAATACGCGGCCGAACTGGCCGATTGCGGCGTGCGGCGGGTGAACGTGTCGCTCGACACGCTGGATGCGCAGAAATTCGCCGCCGTCACCCGCTGGGGCCGCCTGCCCCAGGTGCTGGACGGCATCCGCGCGGCAAAGGCCGCCGGTCTGCGCGTCAAGATCAACACCGTCGCGCTGAAAGGCGTGAACGATGGCGAGCTTTTCCCGCTGATCGACTGGTGCGCGGCCGAGGGCCACGACCTGACCTTTATCGAGGTCATGCCGATGGGCGGCGATTTCGGCGCCGAGGACAGGCTCGACAGCTTCTGGTCGCTGAAGGATCTGCGCGCCCGGCTGGCGGAACGCTTCACCCTGCTGGACCTGACCGAGCGTTCGGGCGGCCCCGCGCGTTACGCGCGCCTTGCCGAAACCGGGCAGAAGATCGGCTTCATCACGCCGCTGAGCCATAACTTCTGCGAAAGCTGCAACCGGGTGCGGCTGACCTGCACGGGCGAGCTTTACATGTGCCTGGGCCAGGAGGACATGGCCGACCTGCGCGCCCCCCTGCGGGCGTCGGAAGCGGATCAGCCGGTCGAGGCCGCCAT
>JAATGA010000517.1 GCA_015654855.1 Rhodobacterales bacterium | reverse complement strand
GTGGCAGCTTTCCGTGGAAGGACAGGTCTACCATGAAGATCATCGGCATGATGATGGTGAAGATCGCCCAGAAGCCGACCGCGATGGCCAGATAGCCGCCTACAATCCAGCCGTTGCGCCTGAAAAAGCCAATACGCGCGCCGCCCGGTTCCGGGCTGAGCCGTGCGAGCAGTAAGAAGATCGCTATGATCAGTCCGGTGATGGTGATGTTGAGGGTCAGGTTGCTCATTCCGTGCGGCCCCCGTCGCTGAGCACGATGGCATGTTCGGGATGGAAGCCAACGGTCACAGTCTCGCCGGGGCGGGGCAGGGTGCCCGGATCGGCCGTGACCAGCGAGATCTCTAGCGCCACACCCCGTTCGGTAGCGAGTAGCAGATGGGTCATGCTGCCCTCGTAGCCTATGCCGCTCACCCGCGCGGCGATATGGCATAACCCCGCGCCCGGGTTAAGGACCATCAGTTCGGGGCGGATGAACAGGGTGGCGGCGGTACCGGGGCGCAGGCGGCGCGGCTCACGCCCGCTAAGCACGCCAAGCGCCGTATCGATGGCGGCGATCCCATCAGCCTCGACGCCCGCAGTGCCGGGGATGGCATTGCTTTCGCCCACGAAGGAGGCGACGAAGGGCGTTTCCGGCGCTCCGTAGATGGCGCGGCCGTCGCCGACCTGCTCGATGCGCCCGGCATTCATCACCGCGACGCGGTCCGACATGGTAAGCGCCTCGCCCTGGTCATGGGTAATGTAGATGAAGGTGATGCCGACGCGCTGCTGGATTTCGCGCAGCTCGCGGCGCATGTGCTGGCGCAGCTTGAGATCCAGTGCCGAGAGTGGTTCGTCCAGCAGAAGCACCTTGGGTTCCACCGCCAGCGCCCTGGCGATCGCGACGCGCTGTTTCTGGCCACCCGACAGCTCGCTCACCTTCTTGAAGGCATGCGGGCCGAGAGCCACCTGGTCGAGCAGCTTCAGCGCCTTTTCCTCGCGTGCGGACCGGCCCACGCCCCGTACCCTCAGCCCGTAGGCCACGTTTTCGGCCACCGACATCATCGGGAACAGTGCCAGGTTCTGGAAGATCAGGGCCGTCGGACGCTTGTTCGGGCCGATGTTGGTCATATCGGCGCCATTGATGCGTACCTTGCCGTGCGTCGGTGCGATGAAGCCCGAGATGGCGCGCAGCAGCGTCGTCTTGCCGCAGCCCGACGGGCCGAGGAAGCTGAAGAATTCGCCCTGCCTCACCTCTAGGTCGGTTTCCTGCACAGCGGTGAATTCGCCGAAACTGATCTGGACCTTGTCGAGTTCTACGGCGGCGGTCATGGAGGCAGCGGTCATGGGTCTTCCGAAACGGTGAGGGGAACGGACGCAACCGCCCGGCCCAAGGGTCGGGGGTACGAGGGTGAACAGGCACGAGGAGGGGGCATAGTCGGTCGGGGCTGTCCCTGGCCGACCATGCGTGGTCAGGAGACCTTGAACTTCTCGGCGTATTCGTTGCGCGCGGTGACGAACCACGACGGGCTCGCCGGGTAACGCCACAGTTTGTCGAGCGCATCGGCCGGGTAGGAGGCCTGAAAGAGCTTCTTTTCCAGCTCGGGCACGAAGGCGTCGGCGCCTTTGACGGCCGAGTTGTTGTGCGAGCCGATCGCCACCTTGCCGCCGGTCTCGGGCGTCAGCAGGAAGTCGAAGAAGGCATAGGCCTGATCGATGTTCCTGGCCGCTCCGCTCATCGAGAAGCCGTCGATCCAGGCGAGAGCGCCTTCCTTCGGCGCCATATAAGCGACGGGTTGACCGAGCTTGGCCATGGCGAGCGCCGGGCCATCCCAGGTCTCGCCGATGACGCAGCCGTTTTCGGCAAAGCCCGAGCGGGTCGCATCGGCCGAATCCCAGAACTGCTTGATGCGGGATTTGTGGGCGATGGCATAGGCTAGGATCTCGTCGTAGATCTTGCGCATCGTCGCCTCGTCCTTGTAGGTGTCGAGCATGCGGTTCGTCGGCAGCTTGCCCGAGGCGTCGAGCCATAGTCCCAGCCCTAGCAGCCCCGAGGTGGTGCGCATCTGCACTTTGCCCGCATATTCGGGCGCTTCCCACAGCAGCCCGTAGCTGAGCGTGTCATAGGTGATATTGGTCATGTCCGTGCGCCAGGCCATGCCCTCGGAACCCCAGACATGCGGGATGTGATGCAGCTTGCCATCCCAGGTCCACAGATCGGTCGAGGCCTTGAGCAGCGAGGGCTCGAAGGCGTCGAGCTTGATGCGGTTGGTGTCGAGCGGTTGCAGCACTTCGAGGAACTGGAACTCGGGCGCGCGATTGAAGGACGGCATGCACAGGTCGAACCCTTCGCCGAAGGTCGCCTGCAGCTTGTTGACCAGTTCCTCGTTTGAGGAGAAGGGTGTCAGGTTCACCCGGATACCGGTCTTGGCGGTGAAGGCCTCCACCACGTCGGGCGGGATCTCCGAGGTCCAGCTCAGGATGTTCAGCTCGCCCGAAGACGCCCGCGCTTGGCGCAAGAACGCAGGCGCCGCGGCAACAAACGTCCCTGCCGCCACACCGCCACGCAAGAAACGGCGACGGTCGAGCAGTCCGGTGGACGATTTCGGCCCACTGGACTGGGCGTCGGTCTTGTAGGTCATGTCACTCTCCGTGTTGGTTTGGTGCGTGAAGGGGCTTGTCTCTTCCGCACTCGTTATTATATTCTATTAGTTAGAATACATTTGTATTAGATAGAATACTGACTTCAGATTGCCCGGTCGTCAAGCGGTGCGTTTGACAAAATGCATGAAGCGGCCGGATCAATAGAAAGAGGGAGGAAATTATGGGCGAATCGAAACAGCTGAAGACCAAGGGGGTCGAGGCCGTCGACAAGGCACTGCGGGTTTTGTCGCTGTTCGGGGCGGGCAGCACCAGCCTGTCGCTGGGCGATATCTCCGAGCGAACGGGCTTGGTGAAAAGCTCGGTGCTGCGGCTGATGATTTCACTGCAGGCGGCGGGCTACGTCACGCTGACGCCCGAGCGGCGCTATGCGGTGGGGGTCGAGGCGTTCCGGGTGGGGCAGATCTATCAGAGCAGCCTGCGCCTCGAGCATGTGATTCGGCCGGTTCTGCGCCAGTTGGTTCAGCAGACCGGCGAGAGCGGGTCATTCTTCCGGCGCGAGGGCGACATGCGCGTGTGCCTGTTTCGCGAGGACACGGCCCAGCCGCTGCGCGAGCATGTGGCCGAAGGCGATGCGGTTGCTATCGGCAGGGGGGCGGCGGGGCATGTGTTCCTCGATTTTCAGGAGTACAGGGGCGATGTGCCCGCGGGCGCGGCGGGTCTCGCGCGTCTGCCCGAGGTTTCGGTGGGCGAACGCGGACCCGGGCTCGCGGGCCTGTCGGCGCCGGTCTTCTCGATCGAGGGGGGCATGATCGGGGCGCTGACGCTGTCGGGGCCGTCAGTACGACTGACCGATGCGCGTATCGAGGAGATGAAGCCCTTCGTGCTGGCGGCGGCGGCACAGATCAGCAAGGTGCTGGGCTCGCCCTTCTACCGCGATCTGGCCTGAAGGTGCGGCCCCGCCCTTCGCGGGTGGGGCACGGTTTCACAGCGGGAAGCCGTAGGGAACCTCGTCGGTGAGGTTGATCCAGACGCTTTTCACCCGGGTGTAATCGGCGATCATCTCGGTGCCGCCCTCGCGGCCAAGGCCCGACATCTTGTAGCCGCCGAAGGGCGAGATCTGCGAGGTGGCCTTGTAAGTGTTAACCCAGACGGACCCGGCCTGGAGCCTCGCGGCCATCCGATGCACGCGGGCGACATCGCGTGTCCAGAGCCCGGCGCCGAGGCCGAAATCCGAATCGTTCGCGATGCGCAACGCATCGGCCTCGTCTTCGAAGGGGATGACGCTGAGGACCGGCCCGAAGACTTCTTCCTGCGCGATGCGCATGTCGTTCGTCACGCCCGTCAGGACCGTCGGCGCGACGAAGAGCCCGGGGCCTCCGGCCGGGTCAGCCACCTGCACGCCGCCAGTCGCGACCGTGGCGCCGCCTTCGCGGGCGAAGCCGATGCAGTTCATGATGTGGTCGAACTGCGGCCTGGTGGCGACCGGGCCGATATCCGTCTCGGGAGACATCGGATCGCCCAAGCGGATCTTCCGGGTCAGTTCGATCACCCGCGCTAGGAAGTTGTCATGGATCTCGCTTGCGACGAGAAGGCGCGAGCCCGCGACGCAGCTTTGCCCGCCCGAGCCGAAGATTCCCGAGACGACGCCGCGCGCGGCAAGCTCGAGATCGGCATCCGGGAAGACGATGTTGGGCGATTTGCCGCCCAGCTCAAGACTGACGGGTTTGAGATCGCGCGCCGCAGCCTGATAGACCGCGCGCCCGCCCGACACTCCGCCGGTGAAAGCGACCTTGGCGACGCCCGGATGTGCGGTCAGCGCCGCGCCCACCTCGGCACCAAGACCCGAGACGACGTTCAGTACCCCGGATGGCAGCCCCGCCTGATACACCAGCTCAGCAAAGCGCAGCGCCGAGGCGGTGGTGAACTCGGACGGTTTGACGACCGCAGTATTGCCTGCCGCGAGCGCCGGCGCGAGCTTCCACGCAAGTAGCATGAGCGGTGAGTTCCACGGTGTGATCATGGCGATGACGCCGAGGGGCTCGTGTCGGACATAGTTCATGTGGCCGGGCCGGTCGGTTGGCAGGACCTGACCGTTCAGCTTGTCGGCAAGCCCGGCGTAGAAGTGGTACCAGTCGGGGATGCGTTTGACCTGATTGAGCATCTCCTTGTATGTCTTGCAGTTGTCGCGGACCTCGATGCGGGCAAGTTCCTCTGCATGCGCGGCGATCGTGTCGCCGATGCGGTGGATCATGGCCGCGCGCTGGGTCGGGCTGAGCGCGGGCCAGGGGCCGGTCGCGAAGGCGCGCTGAGCGGCGGCCACGGCGGCCTCGGCATCTGCCGCATCCGAGCGCGGGATCAACCCCCAGGCGGTGGCGGTATAGGGGTTCTCGGTCTCGAGCCACTGGCCCGAATGTGGGGCGGCATAGGCGCCGTCGATGAAGTTTTCGAGTTTTTCCAGGGTCATCTCAGGTCTCCGGAGAGAATGTCACGGATTGGAACGGGCAGGTCCGGCGAGGCGGCTGGCAAAGCGCCAGACGTGTTCGAGCAGCAGGTTGCCCATCAAGATACGCACGAGGTGAAAGCTGAGCACAAGTGGCACGCCAATGCCGAGGCTGGCGGCGGTCACGGTCATCTCGGGCATGCCACCGGGCGCCATGCCCAGCAGCATC
>JAATGA010000311.1 GCA_015654855.1 Rhodobacterales bacterium | reverse complement strand
GGTCTTGCCTTGAATGATCTCTATAACCAGCGCCGTCTTACGCTTCGCTGTCCAGCGCTTGATGCCGTCGTCCATGGTCACACTCATTGCTACGTTCTCCCTTGTAGCATGAGCAGAGTTTCACCGGGTCAATACAGACGAGCGGATTTTCAATACCTTGTCAGGCGATGTCGACTTCGAATACGCCCTGATCGACGGCACGATCATACGGGTCCATCAGCACGGCGTGGGAGCAAAAGGGGGTCTTGTCATCAGGCCATCGGGCGTTCGCGCGGCGGCCTGACGACGAAGATCGTCGCTCTTGTTGACGCGCTCGGCAATCTCGCCCGCTTCATTCTTCTGCCCGGCCAACGCCATGACAGCATCGCCACATCGGACCTGATCAATGGCATCGACATGGACGCGCTGCTGGGGCATCGAAGGCCGCCGTCAACTGCGGAAGGATATCCCGTAGCGCGGGCCAGTCGCGGTTTAGATCACATGCCTCCACCCGGTCGTAAAACGCCTCTGTGTCATGGAAATCCGTGTCCACCAGTCAGGAAAACAGCATATGCCCGGCAACCGAAAGATCGAAGGCCTCCTGTTTTACGCGCTGCCGGATCTCTTCCGGCGACAAGCTGCACGGGTCGCGCGGATCGCGGCACATGCGACCCTGCAACTCACCCACTGCCGGTGCCAGGTCAATCCCGGCGGCGGCGCTGACCTCAGGCGGAACCTTGTCGCTGAAGCCTTCAATCCGGCGGTCGAGGCCGGTGTCAGAGCCGCGCCTGTCTGGCAGGCCCGCGTGATGGCCAAGCATGGCATAGGCCGGAATCTTGACGGCCGGGAGCGTGCCGGGCGTCGCCCGATCCAGCATCAACCGTCCTCAGGCGGTCGAGTGATCGACGCGATCCTTCCCGCCGCAAAGCACCCGGTCGAAGGCCGGATCATGCTTTCCGAAGTCATGGAGCCGTCCAGCCAGCCGTGCGGTTTCCTTCAGGCCGAGTAAAGCCGCGCATTCTGCCGCAAGTTCCCCCGCCGCCCGAGGGAGTTCATCCAGTTTTTGTCGGTCGCTTCGATCGACCTGATCATGACCAGAATGTGCGAAGATCTTCCTCGTCGGCATCTTCCTCTTCCGTCAAGCTGCCGTCATTTTCGCAACCCGTCTAAATGCCAGCGAGCACTGACCCGCCTTCCAGTTTCCGTTGCCGCTCATTCTCAAGGCAGGCAGACGATATCTGATTTCCGAGCAATATAGCTGGCAGACGGCGGCCTTGACCGGTGCCAGATGACTATCGCTATCCCACCCGACGGTCCAGGCGCGGGGGCTGCGTTGCGCGGCTGGACGTGATGCTTGCGAGGATGAGGGGGTGATGGTCAATCTGAGCGGTTGTGACAGCCGGGCGTACGGCTTTGAACGCCGGCGGGGACCTACCCCCTGGCGACCCTGTCCGGTATAAGCTTCCATCCTGCGGCAGATTCGCATCTCTGCCCCCTGCGGAGCGGAGGCGGGAAGCCGGGAACAGGGTTCCCGCCACGAACCTTGCGGATATCCCGGGAGTCATGAAAATCCGTCAGGAGCGGTGTGCTCACGGTTTGTATAGCTGACAGGCACTTGCCGAAATCCCGGCTTGTCGTCCCGTCAGCCGACCTGTCCGAAGGCCGCGCCAGCCAGGGCGGCGGTGGCGATGGCAAGGCGATCCTCATACCGGCGCGCGACGACGGAGATGCCAAGCGGCAGGCCCGAAGGTGCGACCAGCCCCGGCACCGAGACGACCGGAACGTGAAGCAGCGTCCATATCCGGTTCAGGGCTGAATCGCCCGTCCAGTCCAGACCGGCAGGGGGCTCGCCGCAGGCGGATGGTGTGATCAGGAGATCGACCTCTCGTGTCACCTCATCGAAGTGGGTGCGGCACTGGTCGGCCAGGCCGTAGGCCCCGCGCATCGTGGCGGCGGAAAGGTTGCTGCGGTTCCCGACCATGGCGCGGAATTCCTCATGCACGGTGTCACCGCCCGCGCGCACCTCGTTCAGAAAGGTGGCGCGGCCTTCGCGCGCAGTGATCCGGGCATGGGCTTCCGGCAATCGGTCGAAGTCCGGGGGAAGATCGAATTCCACCACCTGCGCTCCACAGGCCGCAAGGCAAGCCGCCGCCTGTGCCAGCGCCGCCCGCATTTCCGGCGCGGTGCGCTGCCAGGCCGGGCTGCGGCACAGGCCCAGGCGCAGCCCCTCCAGCATGGCCGGAACAGGTGCCGGATCCAGGTCGAACACATCGGCAAGAAGGGCGAAGTCCTCGGCATCCCGTGCGAAGAAGCCGATCGTGTCGCAGCTCGGGGCAAAGAGCTTTGCCCCCTCGCGCGAGATAGCCCCCCATGTCGGTTTCCACCCCCAGATGCCGGTGAACGAGGCAGGCCGGATGGTAGAGCCGCCGGTCTGCGTTCCCAGCCCAATGGCACACATCCCTGCCGCCACCGCCGCAGCCGAGCCGGACGACGATCCGCCCGGCGTCCGTGAGAGGGCGCGGGGGTTACGTGTCGCCCCGCCGCGCGCAGTGGCGGCGAATTCCGTGGTGACGGTTTTGCCCAGGATCACGGCGCCGGCCAGCCTCAGCGTATCGACCGCGGCGGCATCCGTGCCGCTTCGCACGCCTTCGTAGCGCACGCTGCCGTGACCCGTGGGCATATCCTTCGTGGTGATCACGTCCTTCACGCCGATGGTCACCCCGGCCAGCAGGTCTTTTCGGGGAAGGGAATCCACGGCGCGCGCCTGCTGCCGGGCGACTTCGGGATCAAGATGGACGAAGGCTCTTATCTCCGGTTCACACCGGGCAACGGCTGTCAGCGTTTCTTCCAGCACCTGGGCCGCCGTCCGGCGCCCGGCCTGCACATCCGCCGCGGTCCGGCAGGCGGTCAACCTGTCCCCTATAGCAACCGGCAAGTGAAATTCCTGCGTCATCCCGTCTCTTGCCTCGCCATATGGCCGCAGAAATCGGCATCCCGGGGCCTTGCAGGAATCAGTATATATGATACTAAATCATAAAAAATCAAAAAAGAGGGTGCAGGGATGTCCTTCGATCTGACCGGCAAGGTGGCTGTGGTGACGGGGGGAAGCCGCGGCATCGGGCGGTCTGTCGTCGAAACCTTCATCCGCCAGGGGGCGGCGGTGCGCTATTGCCATGCCGGCGATGCCGCCCGCGCGGCGGACCTTGACGGGGCCATGTCCGAGGTCGGGGGCGATTGCCGGGGCCGCGAATGCGACGTGTCTGACGAGACCGCGGTTCAGGCCTTCTTCGATGCGGTGCGGGACGAATTTCCGTTCGTTGATATTCTGGTGAACTGCGCCGGGATCGGCGGCGATCAGCCCTTCGGCACGATCACCGTGGCCGACTGGGACAGGATGATCGGCGTCCATCTGCGCGGCACCTTCCTTGCAACACGGCAGGTGTTCGACGGCATGGTTGCGCGCGGTTACGGGCGGATCATCAATTTCTCATCTCAATTGGCCTACAAGGGCGGGCCGCATCTGGCCCACTATTGCGCCGCCAAGGCGGGGATCGTCGGCTTTACCCGGGCGCTATCCTACGAAGGGGCACCACATGGCGTGCTGGTCAACGCCATCGCCCCCGGCCCGGTGGAGACGGAACTGCTGATGGCGCTGTCGGACGGCTGGCGCAGCATGAAGAAGGCGCAACTGCCGATCGGGCGCTTCGGCCAGCCCGGCGAGATCGCGCCCGCTGTGCTGCTGCTCGCCTCGGAGGCCGGTTCCTATTTCGTCGGTCAGACGCTCTCGCCCAACGGCGGCGACGTGATGCTTTGACATGAGACCCCGGGGCCATGGCGCGTGCGCCTTGCTCCAACTGGAAGGACAGATCATATGGCGGAACCTGAAATCGACGCAGCGGCGATCCGGGCGCGCGTGCCGTATCAGCCGATTACCGCCCGCCCGGCCCTGCGCCTGCCCGGCGGCGCGCGGGTCGCGGTCTGGACGATCGTGAACGTCGAATGCTGGAGCCCGGCCCGCCCCATGCCGCGCACCGTGCTGCCCGCGCCGATGGGGCGGGCGCTTCTGCCGGACATTCCGAACTGGGCATGGCACGAATACGGGATGCGTGTCGGCTTCTGGCGCTTTACCGAGGCGCTTTCGTCGCGTGGCCTGAAGGCCAGTTTCGCCGTGAACGGCCTGGCGCTTGAGACCTATGCTCCGGCCTGTGTGGCCGCGCGCGAGGCGGGATGGGATTTTATCGGCCACGGCTATGAGCAGCGCCCGATGCACGATGTCTCCGACCAGGCCGAGGCCATCCGCCGCACCATCGGGGCGATCGGCGATTTCACCGGCCGCCCGCCGCGCGGCTGGGAAAGCCCGGGCCTTACCGAAACGCCCGAAACGCTGGATCTGCTGGCGGCGGCGGGCATCGAATATGTCTGCGACTGGTGCCTTGACGATCTGCCCGCGCGGATGCGCACGACAACCGGCTCCATCATCTCGGTCCCCTATACGGTGGAGTTGAACGACGTGGCCATCACCGCCGTGCAGGGGCACAGTTCCGACGAGCTTCTGAAGCGCGGCATCCGGCAGTTCGACCGGCTGTATCGGGAAGGTGCGGACCTGCCCCGTATCATGGCGATTTCCATCCACCCCTATCTGACGGGAGTGCCGCACCGGATCGGTTATCTGGAGCAGCTATATGACCACATCCTTGCGCATGAAGGTGTGATGCACTGGACGGGGGCCGAGATTATGGACTGGTTCACGGGGGAAGAACGCCGTCTCGGCCCTGCCGAAGCGGGCGCGGCGGGCTGATCCGGTGCGACTGCGGGCCGGGATGCTGACCGAGGCGGGATTTGCGCCCTTTGGCACGGTGATCCGCCATCCCGGGGAAGGGCAACGACACTACCTGCCCGGCGTTCTTGCTACCGAAGGCCATTCCCTGCGCCCCGCCGTCTGGGTGAACCGCCTGTCGCAGACACGCTGGCCGGTCACCGTTACCGCGCTGGAGAGGCACCCGCTCGGAGCGCAGTCCTTCGCGCCCCTGGGCGATGGGCGGCTTCTGGCCGTCGTCGCCGGAGCGGAGTCCGGTCGGGCGCCCGATCCGGGCAGCCTTCTCGCCTTTCTGGTGCCGGAAGGGGCCGGCATCGCTTATCGCCCCGGGGTCTGGCACCACGGCCTTCTGTCCATGGACCGTACGCTGGACGTTCTGATCGTCATGGCCGCGCATGGCATCGACGACGAGACGGAACACGCCACCCTTCCCGCTCCCGTCCTGATCGAGGAACCCGCACCATGACCGAGAACAATCCCCATCCCCGCGATTTCCTCGGCTATGGGGAAACCCCGCCCGATCCTCGCTGGCCCGGAGGAGCCCGGCTGGCGCTGAACCTTGTGGTCAATGTCGAGGAAGGGTCCGAACCTTCTTTCCCCGACGGCGACGGATTCAGCGAGGCGGGGCTGACCGAAGGCGGCGGGGGCGGGTTCGAGGGGCGCGACCTTGCCGCGGAATCCATGTTCGAATATGGCGCGCGCGCCGGATTCTGGCGTATCCTGCGCGCTTTACGGCAACAGGGCGTAACGGCCACCATGTTCGCCTGCGCCGTTGCGCTGGAACGCAATCCGGCGATCGCCGCGGCGATCCGGGCGGATGGCTACGATATCTGTTGCCACGGCTACCGCTGGGAGCGGGTGCAACTTTTGGGCGAGACGCGCGAGGCCGAAATGGTCGTCCGTGCCGTCGCCAGCCTGAAACAGACTACAGGCGCCGCCCCTGCGGGCTGGTATTGCCGTTACGGGCCAAGCCTCGCAACCCGGCGCATCCTGGTGGAACACGGAGGCTTCCTTTATGATTCCGACAGTTATGCCGACGATCTGCCCTATTATGTCACCGCCCTGGGGCGGCCCCATCTGATTGTTCCCTATTCGCTTACGACGAATGACGTAAAATTCGTCCGTGGAGGCATGTCCACGGCCAGGCAGTTCGCCGAATTCCTGATCGACGCCTTCGACGTGCTTTACCGCGAAGGGATGCACAGCCCGAAGATGATGTCGGTCGGGCTGCATTCCCGGGTGGTGGGCCATGCCGCGCGGGTGGCGGGGCTGGAACGGTTTCTGGCCCATGTCGCGGCGCACCCCGATGTCTGGGTCTGCCGACGGCAGGATATCGCCCGCCATTGGCTTGCCGCCCGACCCGCGTGAACCGGGCCGCCTGACCGCCTCTCAGCCGGAGCTTTACGGCTCGGGAACGGCCGTCCGCGCGACGGCACCGTTCCAGGCCGCGGCGATATCCTTCAGCCGCTGGGCAAGGAAATCCTCCAGCCCTTTCTGGTCCCCTGCTTCCAGCAGCACCAGTATCTTCCGGTTTTCCTTGGGCAGGATAGGTTTGCGGTCGGGAATCATGTCCAGGAACGAGGCGGATGAATACTGCCACGTCCTGTCCCACAGCTCATCTATCTCGCGCAGCAGAAAGGCATTGGGTGCGCGCGACATGAGCTTGGTGTGAAAGGCGCTGTTGCGGCGGGCGGTCGTCACCGGATGGTCGGTGTCGCGTTCCTGTTCTCGGACCAGCGCATACATCTCGGCGATCGAATCTGCGTCGTGGAAGGGGGCCGCCGCGGCGCAGGCGAAAGCTTCCAGTTGCAGGCGCACCTCCTCGATCTCCCAGGCGGTGCGGAAGGAAAGAGTGGCAACCTCGGCACTGCGGTGGAGGTTCAGAAGCACCAGCCCGTCCGTGTGAAGCGCGCGCAGCGCCTCACGCACGGGCATCTCGCTGATCCCCAGTTCCGAGGCGATATGCGACAGGCGAAGCTGTTCGCCCGGTTTCAGCGTACCGTCGAGAATACGTCTGCGCAGCGTCTCATAAGCGTGTTCGGTCTTTGAAAACATCACAGGATTTTCCGGGGAAAGCCGGACCATTGCGCGCTCTGGTCCGGGGTGCTGGAATTCGGGTCCGTGCCTGGGCAACGCCCGTTCATTCCGATGAGTGCCGCGCCGTGTCAAGAAGCCTGTCATTGCCCAGCCTGCCATGGGGGGCCTGCACTCCGCTGCGGCGCGCATGAGCCATTCCATCCCGTCGGGGATATTTCATAACTGCCTAAATATTTCGCCGATTCAACCTGCTTCTGCACAACTTTGGCGGTTGACTCAAACTTTGATATAATCTGATATCATATCATATATGTGGTCGAGCAGGCCTTCACCCCCGGGTGTCCGATGCCGTTGCCGCACATATTCCCCGCCCGGCCCGGGCAGGGGCCTCTCGGAAAATGCAGTTGAGGAGGATGCCGCGGTGTCCAGTTTCGCCTATTATCCGACCGAGCGCATTGCGGGCTCGCTAGGCTGGTTCGAGCGTGCACGTAATGTTGCCCCGCTTGGCACGCAGGGGGACGGCAAGTTCTACGCCCCTTATCCGCATTACCTGACCCGCGGCGCGGGATCGAAGGTCTATGATGTGGATGGCCTGGAATACATTGACTACTGGAATGGCGCCGGCCCCTGCATT
>JAATGA010000015.1 GCA_015654855.1 Rhodobacterales bacterium | reverse complement strand
GTGCTGGAATCGCTGGGGGCCGAGGAGGCGCGGTTCGATCTGGTGATCTGCGATCCCCCCGCCTTCGCCCCCGCCAAACCGGCGCTGGAGGCGGGGCTGCGCGCCTATGAGCGCCTCGCCCGGCTGGCGGCGCCGCTGGTGGCGCCGGGCGGCTATCTGGTGCTGTGTTCTTGCAGCCACGCCGCCGATCTGTCGTCCTTCCGCAATGCCTCGGCGCGGGGTATCGGGCGGGGCGGGCGGCGCGGGCAGATCCTGCACACCGGCTTTGCCGGGCCGGACCATCCGGTTCTGCCGCAACTGGCCGAGTCCTCTTACCTGAAATCGCTGTTCTTCCGGCTGGACTAGGGTGAAGGCGGTTCTCGACGCCTGCGTGATCTATCCGCCGGTGCTGCGGGCGATCCTGCTGTCGGCGGCGCGGGCCGGGCTTTACGCGCCGGTCTGGTCGGACCGCATCCTTGAGGAATGGGCGCGCGCCGCCGACCGGCGGGGCGATGGTTCGGGCGAGGCGGCGCGAGCGGAAGGGCAGGCGATGCGTGCCGTCTTTCCATCCGCCACCACCGCGCCCCGTCCGGGGCTGGAAGCGCGCCTGCATCTGCCGGATGCGAACGACATCCATGTGCTCGCGAGCGCCGTCGCCTCGGGCGCTGATGCCATCGTCACCTTCAATGCGCAGGATTTCCCCCGCCATGTGCTGGCCGCCGAGGGGGTGGATCGCCGCGATCCCGACGGGTTTCTGTGGGAGATATGGTCGAAACAGCCCGAGGTCATGGCGCCGATCCTGGAGCGGGTGCGCCAGGATGCCTCGCGCCTGGCGGGGCATGAGGTGGCGCTGAAATCGCTGCTGAAACGGGCGCAACTGAACCGGCTGGCGAAGGCGGCCGGGTAGGGGCGGCCCCGGGCGGCTCAGGCGGTCCAGCGCGCCTCGGCCGCCGCGATGGCGGCGATGCGGCGTTCGGTGGCCGGATGGCTCATCAGCCAGGCGGTGGCAGCGCCGGGCGCGGTGCCGCTGCCGGTCAGCGCGCCGAGCTTGCGGAAAAGCGAGATCTGCGGCGCGGTGCCGATCCCCGATTTGATCAGCAGCGCGGCGGCCCAGGCGTCCGCCTCGAACTCGTCCTTGCGCGACAGCCCCGCCATCAGCGCCGACGACGCGAGCCGCGCGAGCCACGGTCCGACGAAGGGCACGAACCGCCCGAGAATCGCCGTCAGCACCATGAAGGCCGCATTCTGCCCGGTGAAGTCGATCATCCGCCGCCGGGTATGGCCAAGCGCCACATGGCCCAGCTCATGCGCGATGACGCTGGCCAGTTCCTCGTCCGAGACCTCGCCCGCGTCGCGCCGGTTCAGAAACCCGCGCGTCAGATAGATCCGCCCGTCCGGCGCGGCCAGGCCGTTGACGGGATCGACCTCGTAGACATGGACGCGGATCGCGGACAGGTCCAGTGCCCGGGCCATCCGCGCGGTGATGCGGGCCAGTCCGGCATCGTCGAGCGGGCGCGACTTTTCCGCCAGCATCCGGGCGCTGCGCCGCGCCGCGAGGTGGTAGTTCAGAACCGCGACCAGGATCGCCAGAAAGAGGGGGGCAAGCTTCAGCATGGTCCCAATATGGGCGATCCCGCGGCCCGGCGAAAGGCGGCCCGCCACGAAACCCGCACAGGCCCCCGTCCAGGTTCAGGCCGGGTGCTGCCAGCTTTTATACACCACCTCGACCTCGGTTCCGTCGGGATCGCGGAAGGTGGCGGCATAATAGCGCGGGTCGTAATGCAGCTTTGCGCCGGCCGGGTCGACATCCGCGGCCCCGGCGGCAAGGGCGGCGGCATGGGTGGCGCGCACCTCGGCCTCGCTGCGGGCGACGAAGCCGATGTGCATCGCCAGGCCCGGCGGCGGACCGGGACGCAGCCAGAAGAACATCCGGCTGTCGCGGCCGAAACCGTAAAGATCCGGGTGCCCCTCCGGCCCCTGCGCGCCGGGATAGTCGAAGACATGGGCGATCCCCAGGGGCGCGAGCGCGGCTGTGTAGAAGGCGAGCGAACGCGCGACATCCGACACCGGCAGGAAGACGTGATCCAGCATCAGGCACCTCTTACCAATTCGCGCCGCGAGGGCAGGAACACGGTCAGCAGCCCGAGCGCGGGCAGCCAGGCACAGACGGCATAGACCCATGCGATCCCTTTGGTGTCGGCAAGCAGCCCCAGCACCGCCGCCGCGATCCCGCCCATGCCGAAGGCGAAGCCGAAGAAGATCCCCGCCACCATGCCGACCCGACCCGGCACCAGTTCCTGCGCCGTGACCACGATCGCCGGAAAGGCCGATGCCATGACCAGGCCGATGATCACCGACAGAACCCCGGTCCAGAACAGGCTGGCGAACGGCAGGGCGAGCGTGAAGGGCAGCACCCCCAGGATCGAAACCCAGATCACCGCCTGCGTGCCCAGCCGGTCGCCGACCGGCCCGCCGAGGATCGTTCCCGCCGCCACCGCGCCCAGGAACAGGAACAGCATCATCTGCGCCTGCTGCGTGGTCAGCCGAAAGGTCTCGATCAGGTAGAAGGTGTAGTAGCTGGAGATCGAGGCCATGTAGATGTTCTTGGTGAAGGTCAGGAAGGCCAGCACCACCAGCGCCAGGATCACCCGGTTGCGCGGCAGGGGCAGGGCGCGGCTGACCGGCTTGCGGCCCCGCGTCGCCGCGATCGCGGCGGCATACCAGCGGCCGATCCGCGCGGTGAAGGCCATCCCCGCCAGCGCCACCAGCGAGAAGATCGCGACCGACGGCCGCCCCAGCGGCACGACGATGAACGCCGCCAGCAGCGGGCC
>JAATGA010000511.1 GCA_015654855.1 Rhodobacterales bacterium | reverse complement strand
GACGCCGTTCAGCCCGCCGGAGGTGGAATAGGCCTTGTTGGAAAACTTGCCGCCCGCGTGCAGCGTGCAGAGAATGACCTCCAGCGCGGATTTCCCGGGGAATTTCGGATGCGGATCGACCGGGATGCCGCGGCCGTTGTCGCGCACGGTGACGGAATAGTCGGCGTGAAGCTCCACCTCGATCCGGTTAGCATGGCCCGCGACCGCCTCGTCCATCGAGTTGTCGAGGATCTCCGCCACCATATGGTGCAGCGCCCGCTCGTCCGTGCCGCCGATATACATGCCGGGGCGTTTGCGCACCGGCTCCAGCCCTTCCAGCACCTCGATCGAGGAGGCGTCATAGGTCTGGGACTGACCGGCGAGAAGGTCATTGGGCATTGGCTGCTCGGGCTCTTGTTGGGACCTGGGAGGGGAACAGACCACGAAATCGGGGCCAAGGGCAAGGGCCGCTTGTGCCGGGAGGACCCCCTCCGGTCAGGACTGCGGAGCGCCGGCAGAGGGCCGGGTTCGGAAAGGCGAACGCAGGCGCCCCCGCGCCATCGGGGCGCGGACCGGCCGGATCGCGGCGGCCTTCGCGCCCTGTCAGCGGCGCTTGCCCTTGCCCGGTTGGGGCCGGCTGCCCTGGGCCCGCGCCACCTCGGCGGCGGCGCGCAGTTCCTCGGCAATTTCCTCGGCCTCGTCGGGATCGAAGTCGAGCGGCAGTTCGATGCCGCCTTCGGCCTCGATATAGATGCGGACCATCCCCAGGTCGGTCGGCCCGATCTGGATGTTCGCGGCGATGTCGCTTTGCTTGTCAATGCCCATGAGCCTGGCTCCGTTCTATCCCCTTCGGGGGTAGCGCGAAGCCCGCCCCCGCGCAAGCCATCGGCACGCCGGCCCGCAGGGATCTCGCAGGAACGCAGCGCAGATCCGACGCGACGGCGGGACCGGTGCGCCAGGTGCCGCAAGACCCATGCCCCGGAAAGAGAGCAAGCCGCCCCGCCCGGTCGCCCGCCTCCGGCAGCGATGATGTGGCCCCGCAAGCGCGACGGGACCTTACCGGAGGGAACCGTCGGCGAATCCGGCCCCGCCCAGGCAAGCGTTGGTCTTGCAATCCGCGGCGAGGCCCGATAAATCGCCTCATGTGCCGCCTTAGCTCAGTTGGTTAGAGCACCAGATTGTGGATCTGGGGGTCGCCCGTTCGAGCCGGGCAGGCGGTACCATAAAAACTCCTGAATTATCAACATCTTAGAGAAAATTGGCCAAAGATCAGTTGAAACGAGTTGGTTAGGTCGAATTGGAACGGCTTCCCGATCTGATCCGGGTCACCTTGTTCACCGTGTCGGAACGCTCGCAGATGTAGCGTTCGGTCGTCTGCTCACGGGCATGATTCGCCTGCATCTGCATTTCGGTGTTGTGCCGCCGCAGTCAGCGGATCTCCAACGATACCCGATCCCCCGGACATGGCGGCAAACCGGTCTTGCGCGAGCCTGCCCTTGCAGGACTTATTGCCAGAGAAAGCAAAAGCATGCGCAAGCCGTGCTGCGCCCCTGATTCGTGGAATCGAAAAAGTATTTCGATTCAATTGGTTAAAATTTCCTTGATTGACTGCGAAAAGCAATAGTCTGCGCAGGAAAGGAATAACATGCGCAAGCATATAGCATTGATAACAAATGGTTATCCCGGAGGCGCGATCTGGCCTGCCTTGCCCGGATCGGTGATCTCGCAGTAGGTCAGGTCAACAGCACCAAATCGCGGTGAATTCTTGGGCCGGTGCAGCATCAGGGCCAGGATGGCCTGTGCAAAAGGACTTCGACCGCCATCGCAGCAATTGGGCCCTTGATCATCATCATCGGCAACCTGGACGGCTCCCCTTTCTCGGCAGCAGTCGGTAGTGCGGCCTTCCACAAGATCGGAAGGCCCCCAATGAAAACAAGAGCTTCTACGCTTACTCCTCGTATGGTCTCAGAATTCTGCGCCAGACGGCTCGCACCCGTTCTGCCGGGCGATGTGGTCCAGACCCTGCAACGATACATGGTCGAACTGCTCGCCCGAGAGGAGTATCCGCCCTATCGTGGCGCAGGCCTCGATCTCACGGCGCTGGCACAGACACTATCGCTGGACCGTGTCTTGTTGCAGTCGCAGAAGGCGCAGCTCAGCTCGGTGTTTGATGCAATTGCGCGCGCGGTGGCCGAGGGACGGCTTCGAACCGGTCTGCCGGCGCGGGGGCACCACGCGACCCGAGAAAGTGTCGCGGAGGTATCTCCACAGCCAATGCCGCGCGCAAAAATTCCGGCGAGATCCGGTAGACAGCCAGGTCGGCAGCCACGCCCTGTGGTCGAGTTTCCCGAACCCCTGTTTTCCAATTGGGATGAACCGGACAGTTTCGGAACCGCTCTGAAGCTGCACGCAAGCCGCCATGGCGAGACGATCTATCATCTTTATGATGCAGTTGTCCGCCCCGAAGACGGTGTCAATCGCAGCACGCTGATCAGCTGGGGACGCGGGGTAAAACTGCCGCGCGCTGCCATCAGCCTGGAAATCCTCGGGCGGGCCGAGAGGCGATACCGTCTTCCTGCAGGATACTTCGCGAACAAGGCTGGCACACGAGATCGCGCGCCCGGTGACTTCAACCTTGACGGTGTGACATCCGCTGAAAGAAGGCGCCTTGCATGGCACCTGCCGGATGACTTCAACCGTCGCAGCCTCCATGAGCAGACCGAAATCCTGGACTGGGTGCGCACCGTCATCATCAGCGGTTCGACGGACTACCGGCGCTACCAAGCCGCGATGATGCGGCAGCGCTATGCCGTGCGGTTCACATGTGCCTCGGGCCCGCGGCGGCCATCTTCCATCGCTCAGTCGCCAGAGGACTCCGGCATCACCATCGCGCCGAAGCGGCTGAATGACGAGATGGCCGCGATCCTCCGATTCAAGACGGCTACCTTCGCGGATTTCGGCCTGCAGCGGAACGGTGTTTGGGGGACCGAGACCGCCTCGCAGAAGGTCGAACATTTCGGACTCTGGTTCGGGGCGTTTGCCGCGCCGCCCGAAAGCGAGGTGCAGGGGCGCGGCGTCGATCCAAAGCTGCTGACCTTCGCGATGATGATCTTTCCACAGGTCTGGGACTGGTATCTGACATGGCGGGAGCGGCGCCGCGGGTTCTATACCAAATGGGAGGTCGACCTTCTCTCCATCGCCGCTGCCTTCTGCCGAGACGAAACGGGCTGGTTGCTTCAGACCCCGCGTATCGCAGACAACCTGCGTGAGATCGACGGGCTGATCAGCGGCCAGGACATCGCCACGGTCCGTGCAGACTGGGCTGCGGCGTGCGAGCGGATGTATAAGCACGCACGGCGACGGATCAAGGAAATCGATCGCGTTGCCAGAATTCACCGCGATCCCTTCGAGCCGATCCTGCCGGTTCTGGAAGCCTCGAGCCCGGTCGGTGAATATCGAAAAATCACCGAAGAGATCCTCAAACGGATGCCAGACGAGCGCCATCATCCACGTGCTACCGCTGAGGCTGTCAGATCCTTTCTGCTCCTTCGCATCGGCCTACACACCGGTCTGCGGCAGAAGAATCTGCGGGAACTGTTGCTGTGCATGCCAGGCAATCTGCCCACTCCAGAACGCAAGCTCGAGGATATGAAGCGCGGCGAATTGCGCTGGAGCAGCCGAGACCATGGCTGGGAAATCCTGATCCCATCTGTCGCATTCAAAAACGCGAATTCCTCATTCTTTGGTTCAAAGCCCTTCCGCCTTATCCTGCCAGACCTTGGCCGCCTCTATGAATTGCTTGAGGCCTGGATCGATCGTCATCGGAGCAGGCTAATCGGTGCGGCCGCCGATCCTGGCACTCTTTTTGTTAAGACGGCGAAGATGACCAGCACCAATGCTGCCTATTGTCAGAACACCTTCTACGAGGCCTGGCGCACCGTGATCCAGCGCTATGGTATCTACAACCCTTGGACAGAGCGCGGCGCAATCAAAGGCCTACTGCCTCACGGCCCTCACAATGTCCGGGACGTTCTGGCCACGCATATCCTGAAGCAGACCGGTTC
>JAATGA010000404.1 GCA_015654855.1 Rhodobacterales bacterium | reverse complement strand
CGACATAGAAATCCTGCTCGCCGATCTCGATATGATACTGGCTGGCAATGAAGGCGAAGCCTTTGCCGAGTTCCAGCAGGAAGTCGCGGATGCGGGCGATAAGACCTGCTTCGACCGCGCGCTCGTGGGCGGTCTCGGCAAGGGAGAGGAAATCGAAATGATAGGGATCCTTGAGGATCTGCTGGGCCAGCTCCGAGGTCTCTGGCGGCAGGGTACGCGCGAAATTCGTGACCGCCTGGGCCTACCGCACATGCCGTTGGCTGTCCATTTGCGCGGCCAGCACCGGCCGGCTCCAGCCATGTTCGATGGCCGCCTCGGCGTACCTGAGCCGGATCACCGGGTCTTTGACTGCAAGGAGATCGATGTTGCGACCCCAGGGCAATTGTCTAACGACCCGCAAGACAATTGCCTCGTCCGGCCACGGCTGGCATCTCGATCGCGCGCGGTTCGAACTGCACCTGCGGGCGACGGCTGCCGCGCGTGGTGCGACGCTGCTGGCGCCCGCCCGGCTGGGCCGGACGACGTCCGCGGTGCTTCGACGCTGGAGACGTATCCGGTACAGCGCGCGGTATCTCGGCCGGCACCGGGTCCCAGGGCATGCGAAATTCCATCAGAGGTCGAGCGCCCCGGCCGGGCTTTCGGTCACCAGTCCGGCACGCTGCACGTAGCCGCGCATCGTGCGCAGGTCGCGATGACGCGTATGGCGCATGATGTCCTCGTCACGGACGCCCTTGTCGTAGGCTTCGGTGATAAAACCCACCCGCAGCGCATGCGCAGACAGGCGTTCGAACCCATCCTGGGTCAACCCGGCCATGGCGATGCGGCGGGCGAGAATCTGGCGTACGGCGTCGGGGTGCAATGCGGTGTCGCCGATCCGGCCGCCGGTACTAATCCGGCGAAACAGCGGGCCGGCCTTGCGCTTGGCGACTGCTTGCCAGGCCTCGAAGGCGCGTACCGCGCAGGTCTCGACATGCCGGCCGCGTGGCAGGCCGATTTCCGCCCCCTCCCCGGTCTGGTCGGTCTTGCCGCGGATAAGACGCACCCGGAGGCCACCGGCGACGATGGTGACATCCTCCACCTGCAGCGCCACCAGCTCTGAACGGCGCAGCGCCCCAGCGAAGCCGATCAGCAGCAAGGCGCGGTCGCGCCGGCCGCGGGCGCTGTTGTCGCAGGTGGCGACCAGTTGCCGCAGCATCGTTAGGGTCAGGGCCGCGGCTTTCTGGATCGGACGGCCATACTGCCGCAGCAGACCTTGCAGCGGCCCCTGGATGTCGCGATGTGCCGGGTTCCACGGCAGGTCGTTGAAACGGTGCATCTTGCCGATCGCGGCAAGGCGCCGGCGGATCGTGGTCGGGGCGTGGGTTTCCGCTAGGCTGGCGAGATAGGCGCCCACGGTTGCCGGCACGGCTGGAACGGGGGTGAAGCCGGCCTGCGCGCACCAGGCGGCGTAATGGGTCCAGTCGGCGCGGTAGGCGCGCAGGGTCGCGGGCGCCGCGGCCTTGCGGGCGAAGGCGTCGGCCGTCGCAAGCGCAGCCTGCCCGACCGCTGTCGGCGCCGGCCCTGCATCGCCGAGGCGTTCGGATGGGACCGGCAGGATGGCGCCGGCGTGGTCGCGCGTGGTGACCGACATGACGGGAGCGAGAATCGCCGCCTGTGCCGCTAAAGGCAAGCCCGATAATTCATCTATCCACGATAATCGGCCTTATCGCGTGTAGATTGCTCATAGTTCGACGATTCACGCGGCAGAAAGATAGAATTCACCGCTTGTCAGATCGTCCCCTATATGAGCGGCGCATCCCAAACCGACCCGATGATGGAGCGACAGGCCCCTGCCTGTCACTCGAGTCAGAAAACGCGACGATGGGTCTCTCTGGCCCCGAATTTCGGAGCCGAAACCCCGAGCGCTGACAAACAGCGGTCAGCCGATACAACCCGTCGCGCGACGTCACGGCAAACCGACAGGAGCGCCTCATTGAGAAACGGACCGAAGCGCATCTGGGCCCGAAAATCGCACCTAACTCGGTATCTTGCCCTCGCGTCGGTGCCTCAGACTGAATCGAGTCGGATGGCAGACACCGAGTCGGCCGGGTTTTCGGAGGCAATAGCCCGAATCGGGCAAAAGGAGGCATTGTTTTCGGAGCCGTAAGCCCGAATCATCACCCTTTAGACCCTCAAGCGTAGATGCGATTTTAAACGCCTCCAGAGACCCAATGCGCTACCAACTTCGCTTTTCGGAGGCGAAACCCCGAATCTTTGTTGAACTTTCGGAGGTGAAACCCCGAACTTAGGCCCTCGCGATCAAAGCCTTGTCGTGCATTCTTGCCAGAGTAACTCATCCACAAGCTCCAGAACGGAATTAATGGCCCGCAACGCACCCGCACGGAAGGAGGCTTCGACCGCCTCCGATAATCCACCT
>JAATGA010000483.1 GCA_015654855.1 Rhodobacterales bacterium | reverse complement strand
GACGGCGTCGAAATGGTGGAAGTCGGGGGGGATGTCAAGCTTCATCTTCCAGGAAAGCAGGTTTTCTGCGGTATAGCCTTTGCAGGCGTAGCCGCGCGCTTCCCAGAGGACGGACACCTCGTATCCGAACGGCGGTCGTCGTCGATTTTCGATGCGGGTGGTCGGAGGTTCTGCGGGCACGCAGAAGTTTTGCCACTCCCGCTGGCGCGAGGAAATATTGCGTTCGGGATGCCGTCAGTACGCGGGATGCCATGGTTTTGCGCCCTGCCTCCGGGGGCGCACAGATGTCCGCGAATCCGACGCGGGGGGCAAGCTTTTCGGAAACCCCGCGCCGATGCCGGGAGGGACGGCTTCGGGGGAGAATTTCCCCGAGGTCAGTTTTGGCTATTTCAAAGCCAGGCTGTCTTTCAGTCAGACCATCTCCTTGCCCGGCCATACCAGCAGAGAGCCGTGCTTCTTCGGGGCCGCGCTGTGGGATTGGTTTGTCCCGCCGCAACGGGCGGGGGCGGGATTGCTTACGGGCCGGACCTTCACTCGCTGTGGAGCGTCCATGCCAATCTGCGAACGGCACAAGTCGCGCAACAGCTCTCAGCGCTGATGTCGCTTTCCGGCCGTCTGTGACCGGAAATGCGTTGCGCCATCGCGCAGCCGGCGCTAGCAAGCGCTCGCATCAAGAGCCGGGAGGAACAACCCGGCACCAACCTGCTTGCGGGCAAGGTGGTGGCATCGTTCGGCGATGGACGTGGCCTGACCGGCAAAAATCGGGGATGCCACGGTCGCTTTCGGCTCTGTGCGGGGAAACAGAAAGGGCCGCGCCGTGACGCTTCAGGATCAGCAATTCGCCAGCGACAATTATGCCGGGATCTGCCCCGAGGCGTGGGAGGCGATGGCCCGCGCGAATGCCGGTTCCGCCATAGCCTATGGCGAGGACGACTGGACCCATCAGGCCGCCGACGCCTTTCGCAAGCTGTTCGAGACGGAATGCGAGGTCTTCTTCGTCTTCAACGGCACGGCGGCGAACTCGCTGGCGCTCGCCGCCTTGTGCCAGTCCTATCACAGCGTCATCTGTTCCTCCGCCGCCCATGTCGAAACCGACGAATGCGGCGCGCCGGAGTTCTTTTCCAACGGCTCGAAACTGCTGGTCGTCCCGTCCGAGGACGGCAAGCTGCGCGCCGCCGACATCCGCAGGCTGGCGCAAAGCCGCAGCGACATCCACTTTCCGAAACCCGGCGTCGTGACCATCACCCAGCCGACGGAAACCGGCCTCGTCTACACGGTCGAGGAGGTCCGGGCCATTTCCGCCGTCTGCCGCGAACTGGGACTGAAGCTGCATATGGACGGATCGCGTTTTGCCCACGCCTGCGACAGCCTTGGCATCTCGCCGGCCGAGATCAGCTGGAAGGCCGGGGTCGACGTCCTGTGCTTCGGAGGGACCAAGAACGGCATGGCGGTGGGCGAGGCGGTGCTGTTCTTCGATCCGGCGCTCGCGCATGAATTCGACTATCGCTGCAAGCAGGCGGGCCAACTTGCCTCGAAGATGCGTTTCCTTTCCGCGCCCTGGGTCGGGATTCTGGAAAGCGGCGCATGGCTGCGCAATGCGCATCACGCCAATGCTTGCGCCCGCCGTCTGGCGGATACGATCGCGAACCTGCCCGGCCTTCGCCCGATCTTCCCGGTCGAGGCCAATGCGCTGTTCCTGTCGGCTCCGGCCCCGGTGCTGGATGCGTTGCGCGCGCGGGGCTGGCGCTTTTACACCTTCATCGGCGGCGGGGCGCGGTTCATGTTCGCGTGGGATGCGGATCCGGCCCGGATCGACGCCCTGGCCGCCGACCTGCGCGAGGCGGCCCTCGCCGCCGCAGGCTGAGCGCGGCGGGCGCGCCCACCTCGATCAAGGGGTGCCGCCGCGACGGGACGATACCCACAGGCCGCCGTGCCAGGTTGCGAAATGAAAACGACGCCCCGAAGGGCGCCGTTTCCGAATTTCCGCAGATCCTGATCCTGGCCGGGATCGGGCCTCAGCCCTTTTTCAGCACGCGCTTGCCCAGGGTTTCGGCAATTTGCACCGCGTTCAGCGCCGCGCCCTTGCGCAGGTTGTCGGACACGCACCACAGGTTGATACCGTTCTCGACGGTCGAATCCTGACGGATGCGGCTGATATAGGTCGCGTATTCGCCCACGCTTTCGATGGGGGTGATATAACCGCCCGGCTCGCGTTTATCGATGACCAGGATGCCCGGCGCCTCGCGCAGGATGTCGCGCGCCTCGTCTTCATCGAGGAAGTCTTCGAACTCGATGTTGATGGCTTCCGAATGTCCGACGAAGACCGGGACGCGCACGCAGGTCGCGGTGACCTTGATCGACTTGTCGAGGATCTTCTTGGTCTCGGCCACCATCTTCCATTCTTCCTTGGTCGAACCATCGTCCAGGAAGACGTCGATATGCGGGATCACGTTGAAGGCGATCTGCTTCGGGAACTTTTTCGGCGCGACTTCCTGACCGGGGACGTAAAGGCCCTTGGTCTGGTCCCACAACTCGTCGATGCCTTCCTTGCCCGCGCCGGAAACCGACTGATAGGTCGAGACGACCACCCGCTTGATCCTTGCCCGGTCATGCAGCGGTTTCAGCGCCACCACCATCTGCGCGGTCGAGCAGTTGGGGTTCGCGATGATGTTCTTGTTCTTGTACTGATCGACGGCCTCGGGGTTCACCTCCGGCACGACCAGCGGAACCGCCGGGTCGTAGCGGTAGAGAGACGAGTTGTCGATCACCACGCAGCCCGTGGCGGCAGCCTTGGGCGCATAGATCTTCGTGGCTTCGGAGCCCACCGCGAACAGCGCGATGTCCCAGCCGGTAAAATCGAAAGTGTCGAGGTCCTTGGTCTTGAGAGTCTTTTCGCCAAAGCTGACTTCGGTGCCAAGCGACTTGCGCGACGCCAGCGCCACGATTTCATCGACCGGAAACTCGCGCTCGGCGAGGATGTTCAGCATTTCGCGCCCCACGTTACCCGTGGCGCCCGCGACGACGACCCTGTAGCCCACAATGGACCTCCTTTTCGTCTGAGGGACGCGACCCCTTATCGCAAAGATTGTGCAGGGGAAAGGGCGGTTCGTGCTGTCAGCCTGTGGTCGGGATCAGCACCACGCGCGGGTCGCGGGCGCAGAGGTCGCGGACATAGCCGGCCTCGCCGTCGAAGTTATGGCCCACATCCGCCGTGGTGCGCGGTCCCGACAGCGACAGCGAGGCAAAGAAGTCGAATCCGTAAAGGCGCAGCGCCGTCATGGGGGACCCGGACAGAAGGTCGATCATCATCGCCCCGGTGGTCGGCCCGGTGCCGAGCATCGCCGCCAGCGCGTCATAACGCGCGCGGGGATAGCGGAAGAACCCCGGCCGCCGCGCGACGGCAAAGCTGATCCGCTTCAGCTTCGGCGACAGCCACAGCACCCGGGGGTTTCCCAGGGCCCGCAACTGCGCCTCGTTTTGCCGTACCGCCAGCGCCAGCCAGTCGGTGCGCACCCCATGCGACAGGGCCGAGGGGCGCGGCGCGGCATTGATGCGGATCACCAGATCGGCGGCGTCGATTTCCGCCCCGCGGCTTTGGCTGGCCAGTGCCCGGGCGTTGCCGACCAGGGCCACACGCTTGCCGCGCAGGGTCGCGAAGAGGTTTGCCTCGGAACAGGACAGGGCAACGAAGGCCGCCTCGTCGCGGCAGAGTTTCGCCCGGATATATTGCAGCCGGTTCATCGCGGATCAGGCGAAGTAGTCGCGCAGGATACGGGTGTAGATCGCCTTAAGCTGGCCGATTTGCGCAACCTCGACCCGCTCGTCGACCTGGTGCATGGTCTTGCCGACCAGGCCGAATTCCACCACCGGGCAATGATCCTTGACGAAGCGCGCATCCGAAGTGCCGCCCGAGGTCGAGGCGACCGGCTCGCGTCCCGTCTCGGCCTTCACCGCGCGGGCGATCATCGCCGAGAACTCACCCGGCGGCGTCAAAAAGCTTTCCCCGGAAACCGAGACCTCGACCGCGATGGTCACGCCGGTCTCAGTCGCGACCTCCCCTGCCTCGCGCCGCAGCCATTCGGTGAGGGATGCGCCGGAATGGGCGTCGTTGAAGCGGATGTTCACCACCGCCCGCCCCTGCGCGGGGATCACGTTCGACGCGGGGTTGCCGCAGTCGATGGTGGTGATGGCGAGCGTCGAGGCGTCGAAATGCCCGGTCCCCTCGTCCAGCGGGCGGTCGATCCGGGCGAGCAGCTTCACCAGTGCCGACAGCGGGTTCTTCGCCCGGTGCGGATAGGCCGAGTGCCCCTGCACGCCCCGCGCGGTGAAGACGGCGGTCATCGAGCCGCGCCGGCCGATCTTCATCATCTCGCCCATGACATCGGGACAGGTTGGCTCGCCCACCAGGCAATGCGTCATCCGTTCGCCCTGCGCCGCCATCCAGTCCAGCAGCGCGACGGTGCCATCCTTCGACGGCCCCTCCTCGTCGCCGGTGATGGCCAGGATCACCGCCCCGTCGGGCGGGGTGTCGCGCACGAAGTCGATTGCGGCGGCGACAAAGGCCGCGACACCCGATTTCATATCGGTCGCGCCCCGGCCATACATCATTCCGTCCACGACCTCGGCCCCGAACGGGTCGCGGGTCCAGGCTGCGCGGTCGCCGACGGGCACCACATCGGTATGTCCGTTGAAGCCGAAGGCGCGGTTTGCTCCCCGCGCGCCCCATCGGGCGAAAAGGTTCGCGACGCCCCCCCGGTCGACCCGGGTGCAGGTGAAACCCGCCCGCGACAGCAGCCCCTCCAGCAGGACCAAAGCCCCGCCCTCCTCGGGCGTGACCGAGGGGCAGCGGATCAGGTCGGCGGTCAGGCGGACGGGATCGACGGGACTGGTCAGAGAGACGGGGCTGGTCATGGAACGGCTCGCGCTGGACGGGCCTCAGGCTTAGCGCCGGGGCCGATGCGGTGCAACCTCGGGCTGGAGATCCGCCGGTGAGGCGATCTTTGTGGCACAGGGCGCAACCTCGGGTCGCTTGGGGGTGCTGTTGCGCAAAGGCCACCGGGTTGTGGCATCTGCGCCCGAGGGCGGTGCCTGCTCTGGCGGCCGGCGTTGTGCGGGTTACAATTCAAATCAAAGACAACAGGCCCGACGACGGGTGGGAACAGGCAGCGGCGATCCACCTTGTCGCCACGGTTCTCCTGGTCGAACGGGCAGAGCGGGCGGGACAGGATGACAGGCACTTGCGAGATGGCCGGAACCGGCATGTCGACAGGCGGAACCCCCGCCCTGGGCAGGAGATGCGCCGGATGAGCGGCTGGCTCGCGCTGTCCGGCGGCGGTATCGCCTGCGACAAGGCCGACAGCCTGCCTGCGCTCGACCGCGGTGTTTTCGTCGCGGAGATCGCATTGCCGATGGAAAGTCCCGCCGTATTGATCGATTGCGAAACACGGGCGGCGGGCAAGGCCTTCGCTTTCGCGCTGTTCTACGATGCGCGGGTCGGGATCGTTCTGCTGCACCGCCAGGGCGCGACCGTCACGCGCCATATCCTGCGCGGCGCGCTGCCGCAGACCGGCATCGGCCGGCTGACCTTCCGCTTCGACGGTGTAGCGGGCGGGTGGTCGATGCGGCTAGACCGGTTGGACGGAACGCTGCCCTTCGTCGCGAGGGGGGCCGGCGCGCCGGCCTTTTCAGCCGGGGCGATGGCGGCGATCGCGGCGGCGCCACGCCACGGGGCGCTGCTGTGGTCTGGGTTCGCCCGGGGCACCGAGTTGCCGCCGGATCGGGTCTGGATCGCGCCGGGCGCACCCGTCGCCACGCCGCACGGAGCCATGGCCGTCGGACGCCTGCGCGCCGGCGATATAGTTCTGACCGATCAGGGGCCGTTGCCTCTGATGGCGGCGCTGCCGCATCGGGTGCCGGGGCGCGGATCCTTCGCGCCGGTGTGCTTGCGCGCACCCTTCTTCGGACAGCAGCGCGATCTGGTCGTCTCGGCCAGTCAGATGGTGGCGCTTTCGGGGGCCGAGATCGAATATGTCTTCGGCGAGGACGAGGTGCTGGTCCCCGCGGGCTGGCTGATCGACAACCGCGCCGCCGTCGCCGACGACCGTCGCGGGGTGATCGAGGCGGTGGCGCTGGACTTTGGCCGCCCGGTGCTGATCGAGGCCGACGGCTGCCGGCTGCTCGCCCCCGCGACAGCGGGACGGCTGCCCGCCCGCGTGCTGCACCGGTTCGAGGCGGTCGCGCTGCGCGCGACGATGGGGCGCGGAACGATGGCACGGGTCGCCTGACGGCGCGGTGCGCCGCCGGGGGCAGGCCGCCTGCTCTTGCCCATGCAGGGGCGGACAGCGCTCCCCGGTTCAGCGCAGACCTACGCGGTGCTCCGACAGGTCAGTTGTAGAACGGCGTCATCTGCGCGACCACGACCGAGTTTTCGGCCAGGGCGCGATCCATCAGCGCGCGTTCGTCCTCGCCGATCTCGGCCCCGCCGGCGAGTTGTTCGTCCAGCGTGCCGTGTCCGGTGACATCGAGCGGCGAGAGGTCGGCCTCTCTCAGGATCGCGACGGTTTCGCGCACCGCCTCGGCCTCGTCGACGCCGCTGGCATAGCAGAGCAGCGCCGCCCCGGTCGCCTTGTCGGGCAGGCCGTCGCCGGCCTTGCGGCCGACCTCGATCACCAGGGTATAGACCTGCTGCGGGCGTTTGGGTTTGGCGGGTTCGTCGGTCATCGCGGGCTCCTGTCGGGAAAGCGCATAGGGGCGATGGTCGGGCCGGTCAATGGCCCTCGTCCGGTCAGGACGGTGCGGCGGACGGGGCCGTCGCCTCGCGCGCCGGCAGCCAGAAGGCGAAGACCGAGCCTGCGCCCGGCGTGCTTTGCGCGGTCAGCTCGCCCCCTTGGCGGCTGACGAGCGCATTGCAGATCGACAGGCCGAGCCCGGTGCCTTTGACGCCGCGCGTGGTGAAGAACGGATCAAAGATCCGTGCGAGCGTCGCGGGATCCATGCCGATGCCGTCGTCGCGCACCGAAATCCGCACGCCCGCGCGCCCGTCGGCGGCAGCGGCGTCCTCGGCCTCGACCCGGACGCTGCCGCCTGTGGGCATGGACTGGATTGCGTTGACGACCAGATTGACCAGGATCTGCTGCAATTCATGCGGGTTGATCCGCAGATGCCGTGTGGCCAGGCTTTCGGTTTCCAGCGTGACGCCGCCCGGGGTCAGCAGATGCCGCACCATCGGACGAATGCCCGCCAGCGCCGCCGCAGGGTCGACCGGCACCGCCTCGCCCAGGAATTCCTCGGGCCGGGTGAACTGCAACAACTGGTTCACCAGCGCGCCGATGCGGCGGATCTGCTCCTCGATCAGCCCCAGTTCGGTCGCGACCTCGCCGGTATGACCGCCCAGGACCATGCGCAGCACCTCCAGATTGCCCTGGATCACGGCGAGCGGATTGTTGATCTCATGCGCGACGCCGGCGGTGACCTCGCCGATGGTGGCTAGTTTTTCCGACAGCACAAGTTGGCGCATCGCGGTTTCCAGCGCCTTGTTCGCGGCGACCAGGTCGGCGGTGCGATCCTCGACCCGGCGGTTCAGATCGGCGTTCAGCAGCCGCAGATCGCGGTCGCGGTCCTGAAGCAGCCCAAACAGCCGGTCGAGCCGCCGCGCCAGCCGCAAGATCTCGTCCGCGCCCGCAGGCGGGGCGGAACCGGCAAAGCTGCGCGCGCCCAGATCGCCGTCCTCGACCCGCATCAGCGTGTCGCTCATCAGGCCAAGCGGGCGAAAGATGCCCCGCGCCCAGTGCAGGAACAGCGGGACGGTCAGCAGCGTGACGCCAAGGAAAGCCGCGCCGATGATCGCCCAGGTCAGCCGCCGGGCGGCGGTGTAGGGCGCCTTCGGAATGCCGGTATAGAGCATCCCGACCCGCGCGCCGTTGCGGTCGGTGATCGGCTCATAGGCCGAGATATACCAGTCGTTCACGACGAATGCCGTGTCGTGCCAGCCCTCGCCATGGTCGAGCACCTGCGCCCGCACAGCCGCCGAGGCGCGAGTGCCGATGGCGCGGTCGCCGCCGGGCAGACGCAGGGTGGTAGCGATGCGGGTGTCGCCCAGGAACAGCGTGGTGATGCCGTGGTCGAAGGCCCTGTCGATCTGGCGCGCGAGGGCAGGGTCGTTGGCGGGATAGACCAGTTCGTTGATCTGGTCGATGAAGCCCTCGTTGCGGTTCAGCAGCACTCCGCCGCTCAGGACTGCGGCCGTCCCATCGGCAAGCTGCACGGGACGCGTCGCGCGGATGATCATGCCGCGATCCTCGGTCGCGCCGGTGGCCAGCGGGATGCGCGCCCGCGTTGACAGGTCGGGATCCAGACGGGCAAGGCCGAGCGGCCCCAGAACCTCGATCCCGCTGGCGGCTGCGCCGTCGCCGGGGGTCAGGATCAGGAAATCCAGTCCCAACTCCGCGCGCATGCCGTCGAGGAATCTGTCGCGCCCCGCCTCCGGGGCATCGCGAAAGGCCACCGACTGACCGAGGGCCGCGACCTGACCGTCGGTCCGCTCGATCAGATGGGCGAGGTATTGCTGCGCCACGGTCAAATCGCTCGCCACTCTTGCGGTCAGGATCTGATCCGTTCGCCAGATCCAGCGCTGCATCGTGGCTCCGATCAGCAGTGGCATCAGGATCAGCATCGGCAGAAGTGCGATGATCAGCAGCCGGACCCGGACCGACAGGCGCGACCCGGCCTCAGCCATCGGTAGCCAGGGTTTGCGGGTCGGGGGGCACCAGATCGACGGGGAAGCTGCCAAGGATCAGCGTCCGCTCGATCAGGTTGCGCAACTCGCGCACATTGCCGGGCCAGACTTGCGCCATCAGCGCCGCCTCGACCGCCGGGGTGATGTCGACCGCAGGCACGCCAAGCTCGCGCGACAGGCGTGACATGAAAAGCCGCGCGAGTTCCGGCACATCCGCCGCCCGGTCGCGAAGCCTCGGCATATGCAGATGCAGGATGTTGATGCGGTAGAACAGATCGGCCCGGAACCGGCCTGCCGCAACCTCGGCCTCAAGATCGGTGTTGGTGGCGAAGATCATGCGCAGGTTTACCGGCAACTCGCGCTCGGCCCCCAGCGGGCGGATGCGCCGGTCCTCGATCACGCGCAAGAGTTTCGCCTGGACCGCCTGCGGCAGCGCGGCGATTTCGTCCAGAAACAGCGTCCCGCCCTGGGCGTGCAGGAACAGCCCGGCCCGGTGGCCGGTGGCGCCGGGAAAGGCGCCCTCGACATGGCCGAAGAGTTCGGATTCCACCATCTCTCCCGGCATGGCCGCGCAGTTCGCCGCGATGAAATGCCCGCCCGCCCGGTCGGACAGGCCATGGATCATCCGCGCGGCAACCTCTTTGCCCGTCCCGGAATCCCCCGTCAGCAGGACCGAGGAGGGCAGGGGTGCGACGCGGGCGATGGTGGCGCGGATCGCCTCGATCGCGGGCGAGCCGCCGATCAGATCGTCATGGCGGAAATCGGTGTCCGAACTGCGGCGCAATTCGTGGCGCAGGACCTGGTTCTCGTTGCGCAGCCGCGCCTGCTCGGTCGACCGCAGGATGGCGTTCAGCAACTGGTTCGACCGGAACGGCTTCAGGATCAGATCGGCGGCGCCGACCTGCATCGCTTCGACCGCGACCTCAAGGTCGGCGAAGGCCGAGATCAGCACGACCGGCGGCACGAAGCCCTTGTCGCGCTGCTGCGCCAGCCAGTCGAGGCCGCGGTCGTTGCCGAGCATATTGTCCAGCACGATCACGTCGAACTGCTCGACCAGCAGCCAGTCCGTCGCCTCGGCCGTGCTGGCCGCAAGCTCGATCCGGCGGCATTGCGGCCCGAGGATGCGGGCCATGAAATTCCGCATTCCCGGCTCGTCGTCGACGATCAGGACCGAGACATCGGCAAGTCGGACGGTATAGGCCGATGGCGTGCGCGGCGCGGTCGTGATGCTGGCGGCGGTCAAGCAGGTTCCTCCTGTGCCCGGCAGGGGCGTCGTCAGAAAGCGGCCCGGATGATCACATGCCGGCCCGCCGGGAACAAGAGAGGGGTGGTCCGCTTTCCCGCGATGACAGCGGGCGCGCCTGGTCGAAGCTGGATCTTCGGCGAGGGCCGCGCGGCGTCGCCGAGCCATCCTCCGAGCGTGGTGGGCTGCTGCCGAACCTGCGGCTTGTCGGCGCCGGCCATGCCGTACCGCCCGGCGCCATCGTGGATCCCGTCGCGAGCGGCGGCACCATCCTTCGCGCCGTGCGCTGGATGGCGGCGGTCGGCCGCCGCGACGCCATCGGCACCGTGTTGATCTGCGCCGGGCGCACCGAGTTCATCGAGAAATACCTCGAAACCGTGCAGGAGCTCCTCGACCGGGGCTTCACCGTCGTGGCCTTCGACTGGCGCGGGCAGGGCCTGTCCGAACGCCCCCTCGGCAACCCGCGCAAGGGCCACGTCTCCAGCTTCGCGGACTACGGCACCGACCTGTCGTCGATCGTGGCCCAGGTGCTCGTGCCGTTCTGCCCCAGGCCCTGGTTCGGGCTGGCGCATTCCATGGGCGGCACGGTTGCGCTCGCTTTCGCCGCCGACCACCCG
>JAATGA010000460.1 GCA_015654855.1 Rhodobacterales bacterium | reverse complement strand
GTCGGCGCCGCCTTCGCCGATATCTCGACCCCCGAAACCGTCCGCGCCCGCCAGAACTGGCGCGACGCCGAACTTGCCGCGCTGGCCAGCCATCTGGCGAGCCGGGCCGAACCTTCCGCCAACTAAGGACAGGGACAATGAGCCTTCAGGGAAAAGTCGTCATCACATGCGCCGTGACGGGCGCGATCCACACGCCGTCGATGTCGCAATATCTGCCCGTCACCGCGCAGGAAATCGTCGAGGCCGCGCTTGGCGCCGCCGAGGCGGGGGCCGCCGTCATCCACCTGCACGCGCGAAACGAGACGGATGGACGCCCCGACCAGTCGGTCGAGGCCTTCGCGCCGATCCTGGGCGTGATCAGGCAGCAGACCGATGCCGTGCTGAACATCACCACCGGCGGCGCGCCCACCATGGCGATCGCCGAGCGGATCCAGCCGGCGCAGCACTACCGGCCCGAGCTTGCCTCGCTGAACATGGGCACGATGAACTTCGGCCTTTTCCCGATGCTGAACCGCTATGACGCGGCGCTGAAGCATCAGTGGGAACGCGACTACCTCGGCAACAAGGACATCATCTTCCGCAACACCTTCGGCGATGTGGAACATGTGATGAAGACGCTCGGCGCCGGAGGCACGCGGTTCGAGTTTGAATGCTATGACACCTCGCACCTTTACAACCTGAAGCACTTCTTCGATCAGGGGCTGGTGACGGGGCCGCTGTTCATCCAGACGGTGTTCGGCCTGATGGGGGGGATCGGCGCGCATCCCGACGACGTGCTGCATATGAAGCGCACCGCCGACCGGCTGTTCGGCGACAATTACCGCTGGTCGGTGCTGGGGGCGGGGCGCAACCAGCTGAACATCGCGGCCATGGCCGCCGCCATGGGCGGCAACGTCCGGGTCGGGCTGGAGGACAACCTCTGGGCCGGCAAGGGCCGCCTGGCCGAAACCAACGCCGCCCAGGTCCGCGCCGCGCGCCAGATCGTCGAGGGCCTGGGTCTGAGCGTCGCCACCCCCGAAGAGGCGCGCGAGATCCTTGCGCTGAAAGGCGGCGACCGGGTCAATTTCTGACGCCCGCGCCATCCGGTCGCCCCTCGCGGGCGGCCGGCCTCTCCGATGCAGGACCTGCCATGACGCTCAGCCCGCTTCCCACCTTTTCGCTTGCGCAACGCACGGCGCTGATCACCGGCGCCGGCCGGGGCATCGGCCGCGCCATCGCCGAGGTCTTCGCCCAGGCCGGCGCGCATGTCGTCCTCTGCGCCCGGACCGGGGCCGAGATCGGGGCCGTCGCCGCCGAATTGCGCGCCGCGGGTCTGAAGGCCGAGGCGCGCCCGGTCGATGTGACCGACAGGCAGGGCTTCGCCGCCCTGGTGGACGGGATGGAGCGGCTCGACATCTTCGTCAACAATGCCGGGACCAACCGCCCCCGCCCACATCTGGAGGTGACGGAAGAGGATTTCGACCTGATCGTCGGGCTGAACCTGAAGGCCGCCTATTTCGCGCAGCAGGCCGTCGCCCGGCGGATGGTCGACCTCGGCCACGGCGGATCGGTCATCAATATGTCCTCGATGCTGGGCCATATCGGCGCGGCCGACCGCTCGGTCTATTGCGCGACGAAATGGGGGGTCGAGGGGATGACCAAAGCCACCTCCATCGAGCTCGCTCCGCATGGCATCCGCGTCAACACGATCTGTCCGACCTTCATCGACACACCATTGACCAGGCCGTATTTCGAGAACCCCGAGTTCGGCCGGCACGTCAGGCGGATGATCAAGCTCGGCCGGCTGGGCCAGGTCGGGGACATCACCGGCGCCGCGCTCTATCTCGCCTCGGACGCCTCGTCGCTTATGACCGGCAATTCCATCGTGCTGGATGGCGGCTGGACCGCCGAATAGCCGCGCGCCTCGCCACCTCAGTGCTGCCCCCGCGCCAGCAGTCTTTCGAGCCAGAGGCTGTAGCGCGACCCGGCGAAGCACAGCGCGAAGTAAAGCGCCGCCGCGAAGATATAGGCCTCGTCATAGAACCCCAGCCAGGCGGGATCGGCCGCCGAGGCCTTGGCGGCGTTCAGCAGGTCGAAGATCCCGATCACCGCCAGCAGCGAGGTCGCCAGCAGAAAGCCGATGGCCAGGTTGACGATGCCCGGAATCACCTTGCGCAGCGCCTGCGGCAGCACGATCAGCGCGACAACCCGCCAGTAGCCCAGGCCGAGTGCGCTCGCCGCCTCGGCCTGGCCCGCCGGAACGGTCTGCAATCCGCCGCGCACGACCTCGGCCAGATAGGCGGTCCAGAACAGCGCGATCATGATCGCGGCGCGGCTGATCTTGTCGAGGATCACCCCCTGCGGCAGGGCCATGGGCAGGATCAGCATGGCGAAATACAGGATCGCCACCATCGGGGTGGCCCGCATCACCTCGACATAGACGACCGACAGGATGCGCAGGCCCCCCATCCGCGACTGGCGGGCGAGGGCCAGCAGGATCGCGGCCGGAAAGGCGACCGCCATGCAGCTCGACCAGATCAGCAGCGTCACCGGCAAGCCGCCCCAGTCGTTGACCGGCACTCCGGGCAACGGTCCGCCCCCCGCCATCAGCCACCACGCCCCGACGATGGCCACGGGCCAGGCGATCAGCAGCCCCGCCCCCCAAAACCGCGGCAGGGACGAGCCGGCCATCAGCGCCAGCAGCCCCAGGATCACCGTCGCCGGGCGCCACAGATGCTCGGTCGGATAGAAGGCGAACAGGATGAAGCGCGCCTTCGCGCCCACGAAGGCCCAGCAGGCGCCCGCCCCCGCGCGGCATTCCGGGGCGGTGCCGGTGAAGGTCGCGCCGGTGACGGCCCAACGGATCAGCGGCGGCACGACCAGCAGCAGAAAGGCCAGCGAAAGCAGCGTCAGCAGGCTGTTGCGCCAGCCGGCGAAGGCCAGGCGCAACAGGGCGACCAGGCCATCGCCGCCGGTCTCGGGCGGTGGCCCGGCGGGCGGATCGGCAATCGTCGTCATCTCTTGTCCCCCCGCAGCGCCACGCGCCGGTTGTAGCGGTCCATCGCCCAGGCCACGGTCAGGTTCACGCTGAGGAAGGTGCCGGTCATGATCAGAACCGCCTCGATCGCCTGGCCCGTCGTGTTCGCCGTGGTGTTCAGGATCGACACGATGTCCGGGTAGCCGATGGCGACCGCGAGGCTCGAATCCTTGGCGAGGTCGAGGAAGTTCGAGGTGATCAGCGGAATGATCACCCGCAAGGCCTGCGGCAACACCACCAGCCGCAGGATCCGCCCCTCCGACAGGCCGAGCGCCCGCGCCGCCTC
>JAATGA010000260.1 GCA_015654855.1 Rhodobacterales bacterium | reverse complement strand
GCGAGGATCGCCGCCTCGCGCGCCTTGCGGTGGGCGATCAACTCGGCCAGCCGCGCGTCGGGGTTGGTCACCGGCGCGCCATGGCCGGGATAGAACACCCGCCATCTGACCGCCGCCAGCCGCTCCAGCGCGGCGACATAGGCCGCCATATCGCCCTCGGGCGGCGAGACCAGTGAGGTCGCCCAGCCCATGACGTGATCGCCCGAGAACAGCGCGTTGCCATAGGCGAAGCAGAGATGCCCGCCCATATGCCCCGGCGTGTGGATCGCCCGCAGGGTCAGCCCGGCGACCGACACCACCGCCCCGTCGCCGATGGTCACATCCGTGGCGAAACCGCCGTCGCCCCCCTCGCCCCCGCCGGTCAGCCCTTCGGCGGCCAGCGCCTTCATCACCGGGGACAGCCCCGCATCGGCGGCGCCGAAGGCATAGACCTCGGCCCCCGTCGCCCCGGCAAGCGTCGCGGCCAGACCCGAATGGTCGGCATGGGCATGGGTGACGAGGATGGCCGCGACCTCTTCCCCGCCGATGGCGGCGGCGAGCGCAGCCAGATGCGCGGGATCGTCCGGGCCGGGGTCGATCACCACCACCTCGCCCCGGCCGAGGATCCAGGTGTTGGTCCCCTGTCCCGTCATGGCCGAGGGGTTGGGCGCGACAATCCGCCGAAGCCCCGGCTCGATCTGCGCGACGATGCCAGCCTGCATGACAATCCCTTTCCCCAATCCCGCGCGCGGGCTATCATCGCCCTTATGCGCCTGCGTCTCAAATCCATATTGCCGCGCGGCCTTTATGGTCGTGCCGCGCTGATCCTGATCCTGCCAATCGTCACGATTCAGCTGGTCGTGTCCATCACTTTCATTCAGCGCCATTACGAGGGCGTGACGCGGCAGATGACCCGCGGCGTGCTGATCGAGGTGCGCCAGTTGCTGCGCGAGATCGACCGCGCCCCGACGCTCGCTGAGGCGCGGGCGCTGGCCGAAGAGATCGCCGGAGGGCTGGAGTTTCAGATGACCCTGCCCGCCCCGCCGGACGAACCCGGGGGCGACCGCATCGCCTGGTGGGATCTGTCGGGCAAGGCCATCGCCGGGACGCTCGACACCGACCTGCCGCAGGTCCGCTCGGTCGATTTGCAGGTCCATCCGCGCGAGGTCTGGATGCGGCTCGACACCCGCTGGGGCGAGATGGACCTCGGGCTCGACCGGCGGCGGGTGGCGGCCTCGAACCCGCATCAGTTGCTGGTGCTGATGGTGGCGACCTCGCTGCTGATGACGCTGATCGCCTTCTTCTTTCTGCGGGCGCAGCTGCGCCCGATCACCCGGCTGGCCGAGGCGGCGGATGCCTTCGGCAAGGGGCGCAACGTCCCCTACCGGCCGCGCGGGGCAAGCGAGATCCGGGCGGCGGGGGCGGCCTTCATCGACATGCGAAACCGGATCGAGCGGCAGATCGAGCAGCGAACGCTGATGCTGTCGGGGGTCAGCCACGATCTGCGCACGCCGCTGACCCGGCTGCGCCTTGGCCTGGCCATGCTGCCCGAGGACGAGGAGGTCGAGGCCTTGGAGGGCGATGTCTCGCAGATGGAGCGGCTGGTCAACGAGTTCCTGGCCTTCGCGCGCGGCGATGCGGTGGAGGAACCGGTCGAGACCGACCCCGAGGATCTGGTGCGTCGCGCCGTCACCAATGCCGAACGCGGCGGTCTGCCGGTCACGCTTGGCCGGATCGAGGGCAAGGGCACGATCCGCCTGCGCCCCGAGGCGGTGATGCGGGCGGTCGAAAACCTGGTGTCGAACGCCGCGCGCCATGCCGACCGGGCACGGGTCTCGCTGGCGATCAGCGACCGGGCGGTGCGCATCACGGTCGAGGACGACGGCCCCGGCATCCCCAAGGCGCAGCGCGACGAGGCGATGGCGCCCTTCACCCGGCTGGACGGGGCGCGCAATCCCAATGCGGGAGGCGGGGTCGGCCTGGGGCTGACCATTGCCGCCGACATTGCCCGCAGCCATGGCGGCAGCCTGCGACTGGCGCAAAGCGAGGATATGGGCGGGCTGCGCGCCGATCTGGTTCTGGCCCGCTGACGCCCGCGCGGAGAGGCGGTGCCGGCGGCGAATCTGTCCTTACTTCGGCCGGCCCATCACCGTCGCCCAGCCGAGCCGGCGGGCGCTGGCGACGGCGACGCCGATCTCGGTCACATCCGGGTCGAGGAAATTCGCCCGGTGTCCGGGCGATTTCATCCAGGATTCGACAGCGATCTGCGCCGAGGAAAAGCCGATGGCGATGTTCTCGTTGCCGGTCCGGGGGCGATAGCCCGCATCATACATCCGGTCGCGCAGGGTTGATCCGTCGCTGCCCACATGGTTCAGCCGCTGCGTGCGCGCCAGATCGCAAGCCTGGCGCGTCGCCGCCGCCGCGAGATTGGCCTGCGCGCGAACGGGGGCCAGGCCGTGGCGTTGTCTCTCGACATTCACCAGTTCGATCACTTCCGGCTCAAGCCAACTCGACTCGGGCGGTTTGGGGCAGGAATACTGGCCCGGCGCGGCGAGCCCCGGCGTCGACAGCACCGGGACGAAGGACAGGGCCGGAACGAAAGCGGCGGCAAGCCACTTCGGGCAGGACGGCAGGCGCGACATCGGAATGAAAACCTCGGGCAGCTATGGGTCTGGCGGCGAAGTCTCCTTCCCGGCGCGGACCCCCATCCGCCTCCGGCCGGACGCGCCGCCGCATCTGTCAGACTGGCGGGCAAGATGGGCGAAGACATAGCCGAATTCGGGCGGCATCGGGACATTCCGGCGGCACCCGCGCCCGCTTTCGCCACACCCGCGCGGCCCCCCAAGGAACCCGTTGCCCCCTGCGGCGCACCCCGCGGGACGCACGCCCGCCAACCCGCCCACGCCACGCCCCTGCGCCCCCGCCGCGCGGCGGCGCAATCGCCGGGGTGCCCTTGCAGGTGGCGGCGCGCGTCACTAAGACTCTCGCAAGGCTACGGCGATACTCCATATTCCCAGGCGACAAGAGGCAGGCAGATGCGCGATCCGGTCGAATTCTACATGAACACGCTCGTCCCCATGGTGGTCGAACAGACCAGCCGGGGCGAACGCGCCTACGACATCTATTCGCGGATGCTGAAGGAGCGGATCATCTTCCTCGCCGGCCCCGTCCATGACGGGATGTCCAGCCTGATCTGCGCCCAGCTTCTGTTCCTTGAGGCGGAAAACCCGTCCAAGGAAATCAGCATGTATATCAACTCGCCCGGCGGCGTGGTGACCTCCGGTCTGTCGATCTACGACACGATGCAATACATCCGGCCTAAGGTTTCGACCCTGGTGATCGGCCAGGCGGCCTCGATGGGCTCGCTCCTGCTGACCGCCGGCGAAAAGGGAATGCGCTTCTCGCTGCCGAACAGCCGGGTGATGGTTCACCAGCCCTCGGGCGGGTATCAGGGTCAGGCGACCGACATCCTGATCCATGCGCGCGAGACCGAAAGCCTGAAGCGGCGGCTGAACGAGATCTACGTCCGCCACACCGGCAACGACTACGAAAAGGTCGAGGCGGCGCTGGAACGCGACAACTTCATGTCCGCCGAACAGGCCAAAGACTGGGGCCTGATCGACGAGGTGCTGCAACCGCGCGGCAAGGTCGAAGACACCGCAAAGTGATGCGGTCCTGACGAATCGCCGCCGCCACGCCCCTGTGGCGGCGGATGTTTAAGGATTGTGAAGGTCCGGGGCTTGGCCTAGACTTTCCGGCACGCGCGCCCCGCAACGGGCGACAGGGCAGAGGACGACGATGGCGAACAATAGCGGCAGCGACAGCAAGAACACCCTCTACTGTTCTTTCTGCGGCAAGAGCCAGCATGAGGTCAGGAAACTGATCGCCGGCCCGACGGTGTTCATCTGCGACGAATGCGTCGAACTCTGCATGGACATCATCCG
>JAATGA010000445.1 GCA_015654855.1 Rhodobacterales bacterium | reverse complement strand
GCCCCGCGGGCGGCGTTTTGGGCGGCAGCTTCCTGGGCAGGCAGACCGGACGCAAGAACCTTGTCACCGTCGACATGGGCGGCACCAGCTTTGACGTGGCGGTCATCATCGACGGGCGCTTCGACATCAAGAACACGTTCGAGATCGAATGGGGCATTCCCGTCAAGACGCCGACGATCGACATCAAGACGATCGGCGCGGGTGGCGGCAGCATCGTCTGGATCGACAATGGCGGCGCCTTGCGGGTAGGTCCCCACAGCGCGGGCGCCGAACCGGGTCCCGCCTGCTATGGCCGCGGCGGCACGGACTGCACGGTGACCGACGCGAACCTCGTTCTCGGCCTGATCCGGCCAAGCGAGACATTCCCCCTGGATGTCGCTGCGGCCGAGGCGGCCGTCGGCCGGATCGCGGCGCATTTCGGTGTTTCGGTCAAGGAAGCGGCCGAAGGCATCTACCGCGTCGTCAATGCCGAAATGGCGACGGCAATCCGCCAGATGACGGTGGAAAAGGGGATCGACCCGCGCGATTTCGCACTCGTGCCCTTCGGCGGTGCGGGCGGGCAGCATGCCGCCATGCTCGCGAAGGAGGTCGGCATCCCTGAAATCGTCCTTCCCAATATGCCCAGTGTCTTTTCCGCTTTCGGCATGGTCAGCGCCCCCCTCAAGATGAGCCGGGCAGGGACCTTGCTGAAACCGCTGGCGACTCTTGCGCCGGGCGAGATCGGCGCCTTCCTTTCCGGTCTTGCGGGCGAAATCGACCTTGCGGCTTTTGCGGGCGCGACTGCGCCGCCGCGTTACGAATACAGCCTGGACCTGCGCTATGTGAAACAAGCGCACGAGATTTCCGTTCTGGTCCAGACCGACTGGACGCATGAGCAGATCGTCGAGGCTTTCGAGCAGCGGCACCAGGCGCTTTACGGCACCCGCCACGGCCATCCGGTGATGGTGGTGACCGCCCGTGTCTCGGCCATCGCCGAAATGCCCGCGCTGCCCATCGCCCCCGAGGCCGACGCCGCGCAGGGGATCGAAGCTCCGATCATCCGCAAGGCCGCGATCACCGGGGTTCCGGGCGTGGTTCCGGTCATGGACCGGACGCAGCTTCAGCCGGGAATGATCTTTGCAGGCCCCTGCCTGATCGAGGAAGTGGATACCAGCTTCTTCGTTCCCCCCGACACGACGGTGCGCGTCGATGCGTTCCGTAATGTCGTCATTACCATCGAGGAAGCGGAGGCCGCGGCATGAGCAAGCTTGATCCCTTTACCCAGCAGATTATCCGCAACCATCTTTTCGCCACCACCGACGAGATGATCCAGACGACCGTGCTGACCGCTTATTCCCCTACGTTCTCGGAAGGGTTCGACTTCTCCTGTGCGCTGTTCGACAGGGCGGGGCGGATGGTCATGCAGTCGCGCGGCGTGGGTGTCCACCTTGGTTCGCTGGTCGGCGCGATGCAGGCGCTGGTCGCCCGCTTCACCGATCCGAAGCCCTTCGACGTGTTCATCACCAACAACCCCTATCTGGCGACCCACCAGTCCGACGTGGTGGTCGCGCGGCCGATGTTTTGCGAAGGCGCCCACGTCGGCTATGCCGTCAACATCGGCCACTGGACCGATATCGGCGGGATGAGCGCCGGGGGCTGCGCCGGCACCTCGACACATGTGGTGCAGGACGGCCTCATCATCCCGCTGTCGCGGCTTTATGCCCAGGGAGTGCTGGTCGAGGAGACACGCGATTTCATCCTGGCCAACGTTCGCCTGCCCGAGGACGACTGGGGCGACCTGATGAGCCAGGTTTCCGCTACCGCTATCGCCGAAAGCCGCGTGCAGTCGCTTGCCACGCGCTACGGGGTCGAGGCGGTGCTGGACGGGATGGACGCGGCGATCGAATATTCCCGCGCCCGCTTCCTTGCCGCGCTGAAGAACATCCCCGACGGCACCTATGAGGCCGAGGATTTCATCGAGGACGACGGCATCACCGGCGCCACCTATCCGATCCATGTAAAGGCCACCAAGTCCGCCACGGGTTTCCACCTGGATTTCGCCGGCACCGCCGCGCAGGCGCCGACCCCGGTCAACGCCACGTTCACCTCGGCCCGCGCGGCGGCCTATGCGGCGGTAGTGGCGCTGGTGGACCCGTCGATCCCGGTGAACGCCGGCATCTTCGAGCAGGTGGAGATGGTCGCCCCCCCCCGCTCGATCGTGAACGCCGAATGGCCGGCGCCGGTCTATGGCTGCACCTTCGAAATGGCCAAGCGCGTGCCCGAGACGATCCTCAAGGCCTTCGCCCAGGCGGTGCCGGAGCGGATCGGCGCGGGCAGCCATGCCTCGGGCAACAACCTTGCGGGTCGCGCTTTCGATCCGCGGACGGGTGAGGAAACCGTCTGGTACAACTATTACGAAGGCGGGCAGGGCGCCACCAGTGCCGGGCCGGGCAACGACGCAGTCTATTTCTGGGGCGAAACCTCGATGAACCAGCCCATCGAGGTATGGGAACACAAATACCCCGTTCTGGTCGATCGCTACGGCATCCGCGACGGATCCGGCGGGGCGGGGCATCACCGCGGCGGGCACGGTACGGTGCATGAATACCGCCTGCTGGCCGATTACTACCTTTCCGGTTTGGGCGACCGCCACCGCGTCGCCCCCTGGGGCCTTGCGGGCGGCGGCGATGGTACGCCGAACCGCTGGTCGATCCGCCGCGATGGCGTAACCCGCGAACTGGGCGAGGTCTATAACCTGCCAAGCCCTTCCAAATTCTACAATCTTCAACTGCCCAAAGGCGATGTCCTGATAATCGAGACGGGCGGCGGCGGCGGGTACGGAGCGCCGTGAAGACAGCCTGAAACCATAGAAGAGCAAAAGCTCCCCTCCCCTTAACCGCCTGCAACAGAGAGGTAAGTTATGACTTTCGCCCGTGTCATGGCGCTATCCGCGGTCCTTGTGGCCGGATTGGCGTCATCCGCCCCGCCTGCCCTTGCCCAGAACGCCAGCGAAACGCTGGTCGTCGCCGGGCCACGCACGCCGGAATCGCTTGAACTGGAATATCCTTCGACCGAAGCTGTCCAGGAAGCGCGCAAGAACGTGTATGAACGCCTGCTCGCCTACGAGATGACGCCCAACGAAGAAGGCGTCATGGTCGAGAATTTCGACAAGCTGACCGGCGCGCTGGCCGAATCCTGGGAAGTCTCGCCCGACCGCACGGCGATCACCTTCCACCTGACCCCGGCGAAAAGCCATGCCGGCAACACGCTGACGGCCGACGACGTGATGTGGACGTTCGAGCGCGGCTGGGAAATGAAAGGCACCTTCTACTGGTATATGCACCAGATGCTGAAGATCCAGGACTTCAGCGCCTTCCAGAAGATCGACGACAACACCGTCAAGGTCCAGTTGCCCGGCCCCTCGCCGCTGATCGAGCGGCTTTGGGTCAATTCCGACCTGGGCATCATCGACTCGGTCGAGGCGAAGAAGCACATCACCGGCGATGACCCGTGGGCAGCGAAATGGCTCAGCACCAATACCGCCTCGTATTCGCCTTACAAGGTGACGACCTTCACCCCCGGCACGGAAATCGTCTACGAGGCGAACCTGGACTACTACCGCGGTGCGCCCAGGCTGAAGAGGATCATCTTCCGCGAGGTTCCCACCTCGTCGAACCGCGTG
>JAATGA010000312.1 GCA_015654855.1 Rhodobacterales bacterium | reverse complement strand
GCCAGCCGCCCGAGGCCGCCGTTGCCGAGCGCCGCGTCGGGTTCGTTTTCCACCACCAGACGGAAATCCTGGCCGAAGCCCTTCATCACCTCATCGGCAATGTCGCGCAGGCCGAGATTGACCGTCGCATCCTCCAGGATGCGGCCGATCAGGAATTCCATCGACAGGTAATAGACCCGTTTGTAATCCTCTGCCCAGGTCTTGCGGGTCGAGGCGAACCAGGGCTCGACGATCCGGTCGCGGATCGCGAAGGACAAAGCCATGCGCCAGTCGTAGGTGCTGGCGTTCGGCGCATCCTTGCCCAGGGTATAGGTCAGGTGGCGCAGGACATCCGACTGAAGCTGGCTGGAGGTGAGTTCGAGGTCTTTCACTGTCTCATCCGCGATCTGGTGGCGCTTGCTGAGCCAAAGCCTTACCCCGACCGTCGGTCGGGTCAAGCCGCCGCGCCGCGGCAGCACCCGTCACCGGATGCGGCGAAAGAGGGTCCCCATCCCCATCGCCGGGTCTGCTCGCGGTATTCCTGCGCTTTTCCAGCCCGTTAGGGGAATTTCCTTCGCAGCGGCGGCGAACCGGGACCGCGATGCGTTGCACAAATATCGGGCTGTGTGAAAAATCTTCGCCGCGCGGCAGCTTGACTTGGCGCAGGGCTTCGCCGCAACTCGGCCGGATGAAATGGGCCAACCTCTCGCTGTTGCTGCTGTTCCCGGTCGCCTGGTTCGCACCGCTGATGCGGGCCGGGATCAACCTGCCGCTGTTCGGCACATCGGATATTTCGGTGATCTCGGGGCTGCAATCGCTGTGGGGCAGCGATGCGGCGCTGGCGCTCGTGGTGACGATCTTCGCGATCTTCGCGCCCTGGGCCAAGACCATGGGCCTGGCGCTGCTGCACTTCGGCCTGCTGTCGCCGCGCACCCTGCCGGCGCTGCACACCCTGGGCAAGCTGGCCATGGCCGACATCTTCCTGATGGCGCTTTACATCGTCGTGGCGAAGGGCATCCGCCTTGCCACGATCGAGGTCGCCTGGGGGATGTATCTGTTCACCGCCTGCGTGCTGGCATCGTTGGCGATCTCGATCCTGACGGCGCGGGCCGAGGCGAAGGGCACGACTTAAACCTCGCGCCAGCGCCCCTGTTGCCGGTCGGTCCAGGCGACGCGGATCGTCCAGCCATCGTCGGTCTGCGCCTCGTCCGCGACCACGCCCTCGGCATGAAGCCAGGCGCGCTTGCGCCCCTCGGCGAAGGTCAGGTTCAGCACGGCCTCAGTCTTTTCCTCGTCGAAGGCGCCCGAGATCGCGTCAAGCAGCCCCGCCACGCCCTCGCCCGTCAGCGCCGAGATCGGGAAGACCCGCTCACGGTTCGCGGCCTGCACCGTCAGCGCCTCGCGCGCGACAGGCTCCACCAGATCGAGCTTGTTCCAGACCTCGAACATCGGGGTCTCGGGCTTGACCCCCAGCGAGGTGAGGATGTCGGTCACATCCGCCGCCTGTTCCGCCGTCTCCGGGTGGCTGATGTCGCGAACGTGGAGGATCAGATCGGCCTCCAGCACCTCTTCCAGCGTGGCGCGGAAGGCGGCGACCAGTTGCGTCGGCAGATCCGAGATGAAGCCCACGGTGTCCGAGGCGATGATCTTGCGCCCCGTCGGCAGCAGGATGCCGCGCATGGTCGGGTCGAGCGTGGCGAAAAGCATGTCCTGCGCCAGCACATCGGCCCCGGTCATCCGGTTGAACAGCGTCGATTTCCCGGCATTGGTGTAGCCCACCAGCGCCACCACCGGAAACGGCACCTTGCGCCGGGCAGAGCGGTGCAACTCGCGCGTGCGGACCACCTTTTCCAACTGGCGGCGGATGCGGATCACCTGTTCGTCGATGGCCCGGCGGTCGGCCTCGCGCTGCGTCTCGCCCGGGCCGCCGACAAAGCCGAAACCGCCCCGCTGCCGTTCGAGGTGGGTCCAGGCCCGGACCAGACGGGTGCGCTGATAGGACAGCGCGGCGAGTTCCACCTGCAACACGCCCTCGCGCGTGCGGGCCCGGTCGGCGAAGATTTCGAGGATCAGGCTGGTGCGGTCCAGCAATTTGACCCCCCATTCCTTTTCCAGATTGCGCTGCTGCACCGGCGAGACGCTGCCGTCCACCAGCACCAGTTCCACCCCTGCGGCCCTGAACCGCGTCTTCAGTTCTTCGACCTTGCCGGAGCCGAACAAAGTGCCGGGCGTCGCCTTCGGCACGCGGACGACATCGCCGCCCAGAACCTCAAGCGAGGGCAAAGCGGCGGCCAGAGCGACAGCCTCGGCCAGGCCATGTTCCGGCAACCGGCGGCTGTGCTGCGCTTTCAGATCGGGATGCAGGACCCAGGCGCGCGTCGGGTGCGCTGCGGTCTCATAAGCGTCGATCCCGCCGTCCTCGTGGAACGGCAGGTCGTCCTCGTCGCCGTCGGACATGTCGGAGGTCAGTCTTCGCCCTCGTACAAATTGATCGGCGCGCCCGGCATGATGGTCGAAATCGCGTGCTTGTAGACAAGCTGCGACTGCCCGTCGCGACGCAGAAGAACGCAAAAATTATCGAACCAAGTGATGACGCCTTGCAGCTTCACCCCGTTGATCAGGAAAATCGTGACCGGAACCTTTTGCTTGCGGACGTGATTCAGGAAGGCGTCCTGCAAGTTCTGTTTGTCGGCAGCCATTGTTTTTATTGCCTTTATCTTTTTATCGTGTCGCGCATCCGTCCCTGCCGGCCTTCGGCCGAAGCCCCGAGGTCCGCGAATCGAGTATGCTGTGCCATGGGCCGAGATTCCAGACCCAAAATCAGCCCCTTACCACCTGGCCCCGCGTCTGGCCCAGGCCTCGGGCACGAACAGCGCCAGGATCGCCAGCGTCTCCATCCGGCCGACGATCATGCCGACACCCAGGATCGCCTTCGCCACACCGTTCAGATCGGCATAGCGGATCGGCGCATCGGCGGCGAGGTCCGCCAGTTGCCCGGTCGTCGTCAGCGCCGCGATGGCCAGGATCAGCAGCTTGTCGAAGGCATCCTTCGGCATGGCCAGCGCCAGGGCCAGCAGTACCGCGCCGATGGACATGGCGAACAGCATGAAGAAGATCCAGGCGACATAGGCGCCCTCGTTGCGCAACTGGCGCGCGACCGGGCCCTTGCCCGCCACCGAATTGGGATGGATGATCCTCTCCAGCTCGCGCTGACCATGCAGGGCCAGGGCATAGATGCGCAACAGCTTTACCCCGCCGGCGGCGGTCGCGACCCCGCCCCCGGTGATCGCCAGCCCCAGCAGCAGCAGCCCCGGCGTGCCGAGGCCCGACCAGGCCCGCGCCGCAACCCAGTCGGCAGATTCGAATCCCGTGGTGGTCAGAAACGACAGCGCGGTGAAGACCGCGCCCCAGACCGAATGCACGGCGGCCGAAAACGGGTCCACGCCTTGCAGATCGAGCGCGATGGCAAAGCGGCGCAGGAACACCGCCGCCGCGACCGCCAGCACGATGGCGGCGGCCACCATCACCTCGGGGTCGCGCCAGACGGGAACCGAGCGGTCGACCAACACCGCCCCCGGCATAGCCCTTCGCGTGATCGCCGGAACGAGGAACAGCAGCAGCAAGGCCTCGCCCGCAAAGCCCGAATGCCCGCCGGCCAGCCCGCCGACGGGCGAGATGCCCGATGTCGACAGCGTGCCCATCGCATGGGTCAGCGCGACGAACGAGGTCTCGCCTGCGATCACCAGGCCCAGCCACAACACCAGCGTGATCGTGCCATAGGCCGGAAACAGCAGGGCAGCATAGCGCGCCACCCGCTCGCGCGGCTCGGCCACATGGGTGATCTGCGAGGCGCCGGGCGCCGCCCGCCCCGGCACCCGGGCCGACAGAACCTCGACCCCGCCGAGGTTCATCGGCGCCAGCACCGACACCGCCATCAGCATGGCGAAAAACCCGCCGGCCCAGCCCGCCATCGACCGCCACAGATGGACGGATTGCGGCAGCCGGTCCGGCGGGTAGAGCGTGGCCCCGGTGGTGGTGAAGGACGACAGCATCTCGAACCAGGCATTGGCGAAGCTGGTGTCGGGCACGGCCTGGGCGAAAGGCAGCGCCATGATCAGCGGCAGGATCACCCAGGCCCCGGCCAGCGCGCCCAACAGGTCGCGCGCCGTGTTCCGCCCCGGCCGTCCGGCGATGGCCAGGCCCACCATCGCGATCAGGAACAGCATCACCGTACCACTGTAAAAGAACGCCCGCGCCACCGCATGTTGCCGCAGGATCAGCGCGTGGAACGCCGGCACATACATGGCGAGCGCCGTGATCCCCGACAGGATCAGCAGCAGCGGAAGATCCTGCAACCGCCGCATCAGAAGAAGTCGATCGTGACTTGCAGCAGACGCTCGACCTCGGGCACATCCTTGGCCATGACGAAAAGGGCGACCACGTCGCCCGCCTCGATCCGCAGATCGCCGGTGGGTTTCTCCACCCGCTCGCCCTTCATCACCAGACCGACCAGCACGCCCTCGGGAAAGTCGATGTCGCGCACCGCCCGGCCCGCGAGGGGCGAGGTCGACAGGACCTGCGCCTCGATCACCTCGGCCTCGGCATCGCCGATGGAATAGATGGCGCGCACCCGTCCATGCCGGATATGCCGCAGGATCGACGACACCGTGGTCGCGCGCGGATTAATGAAGGCGTCGATGTCCAGCGCCCCCATCAGCGGTGCCAGAGTCGGATCGTTGATCAGCGCGATGGCCATCGGACAACCCGCCTGCTTCGCCCGGACCGAGACG
>JAATGA010000051.1 GCA_015654855.1 Rhodobacterales bacterium | reverse complement strand
GGCGCGATCCGGTTGTGGCTGGTGGCGCTGTTCCTGATGGTCGCGGCGATGATCGTCGTCGGCGGGTTGACCCGGCTGACCGATTCCGGCCTGTCTATCACCGAATGGCGGCCTGTCACCGGCACGCTGCCGCCGATGGATGCCGCCGCCTGGGATGCGGAATTCGCGAAATACCAGGCCAGCCCGCAATACCGGCTGATGAACCAGGGCATGGAGCTTGCCGCGTTCAAACAGATTTACCTGTGGGAATGGGGGCATCGTCTGCTGGGGCGGATGGTGGGCTTGGTCTGGGCCGTGGGGTTCCTTTTCTTTTGGGCGACGAAGAGGATCCCAGCGGGCTGGACGGGCCGGCTGTTCGGCGTGGGTGTGCTGGGCGGGCTGCAAGGCGCGATCGGCTGGTGGATGGTGTCCTCGGGCCTTGTGGGCGAGATGACCTCGGTCGCATCCTACCGGCTGGCGATCCATCTGGGGCTGGCCTTCGCGATCCTCGGCCTGATCGTCTGGTATGTGCTGACGCTCGCGCGCAGCGAGGCGGATCTGATGCAGGCGCGGCGGGCGAAGGAGGCGAAGCTTTTCTCGCTGTCGACCGGGTTGACGCATTTCGCCTTTTTGCAAATCCTGCTGGGGGCGCTGGTCGCGGGGATTGACGCGGGCCGCGCCTTCCCGACCTGGCCGCTGATGAACGGGTCGTTCTTCCCGGCCGATGCCTTCTATGTGCCGGACGGGCAGGGCGGCTCTCTGCCGGTCTGGCACGCCTTCTTTGAAAACCCCGGCCTCGTGCAGTTCATCCACCGGATGGCGGGGTATCTGCTGTTCGTTTTCGGCGTCGTCGTCTGGCTCAGGGGGCGAAAGTCTGCCCATCTGGCGACGCGGCACGCGTTTCATGCGGTGATGGCGATGCTGGTGGCGCAGGTCGCGCTCGGCATCTTCGCCGCGCTGACCGCCGCGCATCTGCATGTCGCGATCACCCATCAGATCGGGGCGATCCTCCTTTGGGTGTTGATCCTGCGGGCACGGCACCTGTCGCTTTACCCGGTGGCCGGGTCGATCAGAAAGGGCACACAATGACCAAAGCTTTCGCGACCGCAGCTTATGACGCGTTGATGGCGTTTCAGCGCCAGACCGAGGCGCTGGCCCAGATTTCGGGCCGGTTGGGCTGGGATCAGGAGACGATGATGCCCCGCGGCTCGGCCGAACAAAGGTCCGAGGAAATGGCGGCGATCGAGGGGGTGCTGCACGCCCGCCGCACCGATCCGAAGATCGGCGACTGGCTGGAAAAGATCGAGCCGGTGGATGGCGAGGTCGCGGGCCAGCTGCGGTTGATCCGCCGCAGCTATGACCGAGCGACCAGGGTTCCCGCCGATCTGGCGCAGGAAATCGCCCGCGTGACGTCTTTTGCGCAAGGCATATGGGCCGAGGCGCGGGCGCAGGACGACGTTCCCACCTTCCTGCCGATGCTGGAACAGGTGATCGGCCTGCGCCGGCAGGAGGCGGCGGCGGTTGCCGGGGGGCGCGACCTGTATGACACGCTGATCGACGATTACGAGCCAGGCGCAAGCGCGGAATCCCTCGGCGCGATGTTCGCCCGGATGCGGCCGCGTCTGGTTGCGCTGCGCGAGGCGGTACTGGGCGCCGCGCATCAGCCCGCACCGATCACCGGCGCCTTCGGGGCCGAGGCGCAGATGCGCATGTCACGGAAGCTCGCCGCCGCCTTCGGCTACGACTGGTCGCGCGGGCGGCTGGACATCGCGGTCCATCCGTTCTCGTCCGGTTCGGGCGACGATGTGCGCATCACCACGCGGATCGCGGAATCGGACCCGTTCAACTGCTTCTATTCGACGATCCACGAGACCGGGCACGCCTGCTATGAACTGGCCATCGACCCCGACTATCGGCTGACGCCGCTGGGGCAGGGCGTGTCGATGGGGGTGCATGAAAGCCAGAGCCGGATCTATGAGAACCAGCTTGGCCGCAGCCGCGCCTTCACTGGCTGGCTGTTCGGGCAGATGCGCGAGCGGTTCGGGGAATTCGGCATCACCTCGGCAGACGAGTTCTTTGGCACGGTGAACCGGGTCGCGCCGGGATATATCCGCACCGAGGCGGATGAGGTGCATTACAACCTGCATATCATGATGCGCTTCGATCTGGAACGCGCGCTGATCCGGGGCGATCTGGCGGTGGCCGATCTTGAGGGGGCCTGGAACGACCGTTTCGCCGCCGATTTCGGCGTGGCGGTGGACCGGCCCTCGAACGGCGTGTTGCAGGATGTGCACTGGTCCTGCGGGCTGTTCGGGTATTTCCCGACCTATACGCTCGGCAACGTCTATGCCGGCTGCCTGCACAAGGCGCTGCGCGAGTCGGTGCCGGATCTGGACGCGTCGCTCGCCGAGGGCGATCCGGCCCCGGCGACCGACTGGCTGCGCGAGAACCTGCAACGCTTCGGTGGCCTGCGTGGCCCACGCGAGACCATCGCCGCCGCTTGCGGGGTCGAGCCGGACGAGGGGCCGCTGCTTGACTATCTAGAGGCGAAGTTCGGCGGTATCTACGGGCTGTAAGCCCGCAGCCTTGGGGAGGGGACGACGTTGCAGATGGACCGGGCGGCGCTGACCGCCTTTCTGGCGCGGGATTTCAGCCAGGTGGCCGGGGATTTCGCGGTCGAACGGGCGGACGAGGCCGGTGTGACCCTGCGCCTGCGCGCGGGGGAGCAGCATCTGCGCCCCGGCGGCACGGTGTCGGGGCCGGCGATGTTCGCCCTGGCGGATGTGGCGTTTTATCTCGCGATCCTGTCGCGGATCGGGCCGGTGGCGCTGGCGGTGACCACCAATGCCTCGATCGACTTCATGCGCAAGCCGGCGGCGGGGTGCGATCTGCTGGCCGAGGCGCGCGTGCTGAAACCAGGCCGGGTTCTGGCGGTCGGCGATGTGATGATCTTTTCCGAAGGCCAGCCCGAGCCGGTCGCCCGGGCGGGTATGACCTATTCGATCCCGCCGCGCTGAGAGTCGGGCAAAGAAAAACCCCGCCGAAGGGGCGGGGTTCGTAGCGGGCGGTTGTCGTGGATGGCGCGATCAGGAGCCCTTGCCGCGGGTGAAGCGGCCTTCGATCTGCGCGCCGCTTTCGATGACCAGCACGGAATAGGCGATGTCGGCCTTGACCTGCGCCGCCGCGCGCAGAGTGAAGCCTTGCGTCGCCACCGCGCCGTCGAGCTTGCCCTTCACCTCGACCGTTTCGGCCTGGACGGTGCCGGTCACCCGGCCCTCGGTCCCGATCACCAGTCCGCGGGCGGTGATGTTGCCGTCGATCTCGCCCAGAACTTCGATCGTGCCGGCCGAGTGGATCTCGCCGGTGATCTTCAGGTCCTGGGCAAGGATCGAGGATCGGGCGTTTCCGCCCGCGGCGCGGGCCGGCGCAGAGGGGGCGATGGTCGGGTCGGCGGTCTTGCTGAACATAGGTCATCCCTTCGGGCAACTGGAGGCGACAAGACCCCAAGGGCGACGGCGGGTCAAGGGCCGGGGTGGCGCTCTGCCGCCCGAGGGCGCGGGAATGTCGGTTGCGGGGCGGACGGGGCCGGGGCAGGCTGCTGCGATGGGGGCAAAACGCCCGTCCGCGCGCCCCGAATATCGCCCCAAAGGGACGCGGGCGATTCGCGCGCGCTGCGACAGTCAAGGGGATGCACATGCCGGCCGATCTGATCATCACCAACGCGCGGGTCCTGACCATGGACCCCGATCATCCGCGCGCCGAGGCCGTCGCGGTCGGGGGCGGGCGCATCCTGGCCGTCGGCCCGCGCGCCGGGATCGAGGCGCTGGCCGGTTCTGACACCCGCGTGATCGACGCCGGCGGGCGCAGCGTGCTGCCCGGTTTCGTCGAAAGCCATCTGCACCTGTTCTGGGGCGGTGCCGAGCTCGACCAGTTGCAACTGACCGGGATCGAGGGGATGGGTCCGCTGACCCGCGCCGTCCGGGACTTCGCCGCAGCGCACCCGGACCGGGAGTGGATCATCGCCCAAGGGGGGCACTACGAACTGCTGGACCATCCGATGACCCGGCACGACCTCGATCAGATGCTGGCCGACCGGCCGTTCTGCATCGGGGCGCATGATCACCACACCGTCTGGGCCAATACTCGCGCGCTGGAGCTGGCGGGCCTGCTGCACGGCCGCGCCATGCCGCCGGGGCATGAGGTTGTGATGGGCGCCGACGGCCTCGCCACCGGAGAGTTGCGGGAATTCGAGGCCTATTCCCCCGTCTATGCCTGCGCGGGAGAGGCGCGGGTCTATGTGGGCGTGGCGACAGGCGGCGAGCCTGCGCCCGAACCATCGGACGCCGAGCGGGCCGCCGACCGGGCAAAGCTGTTGCGCGGGCTGCGGCATTGCGCGGCGCATGGCATCACCTCAATGGTGAATATGGATGGCAATTACTATACCTTGGCCTTGTTGCGCGAGTTGCAGGCAGAGGGCGGACTGCTGGCGCGGGTGAAAGTGCCCTTCCATTTCAAACCGCATATGGAGCTGTCGGAGCTCGACCGCGCCGATACCATGACGCGCGACTTCGCCGACGACTGGCTGCGCTCGGGCTTCGTCAAGATGTTCATGGACGGGGTGGTCGACAGCCGCACCGCCTGGATGCTGCACGACTATCCGGGCACCGATACGCGGGCCGAGCCGCTTTTCCCGCCCGCGCAGTTCGAGGCGATCTGTGTGGAGGCAGACCGCCGCGGGCTTCAGATCGCGGTTCATGCCATCGGCGATGCGGCGGTGCGCCAGACCATCGACGGTTACGAGGCGGCGGCGCGCGCCAACGGGCCGCGCGACAGCCGTCACCGGATCGAACATATCGAACTGATCGACCGCGCCGATATTCCGCGTCTGGGACCGCTTGGCATCACGGCGAGTCTGCAACCGCCGCATCCCCCGGGGGCGATGGATTTTCCGCTGTCTACGATGGAGCATGTGTTCCATCGCGACCGCTGGCGCGACGCCTATCTGGTGCGGACCCTCGCCGAGGCGGGCGCGCCGCTGGCTTTCGCCAGCGACTGGCCGGTGACCGATGTCAGCGTGATGCGCGGCATTCAGGCGGCACTGACCCGTGGGCCCTTCGACGGGTGCCAGGACGAAAGGGTCGGGCTGCACGAGGTGCTGCGCGCCTATACCGCCGGCGGCGCGCGGGCCGCGCATCTGGACGACGTGACCGGCACGCTTCGTGCGGGACTCGCGGCGGACATCGTGATCATCGACGGCGATATCGAGGCGATCACGCCTGCCGAAATCGGCCGGACGGGAATCGCTTTGACCCTCGCGGGGGGGGGTATCACCTGGCGGACCCCCGGATTCGCGTGATTCCGGCGGGTGAGTCGGGTGATGTGTCGAAATTTGCGGTGTCACCCTGTGGAGAACTCTCCGTCACAGCGGTTTCACACTTTGCCCGCAGACTGTGCAGACCCAGGAAACATTGGGGCTTTCGCGGTCGGCAGAAGAAAAGTGCCGGAGCCGTGAATTTTGCGCTTGCGCCCCGAAGATCCCCGGCCTAAATACCGCCTCACCGAAGCGGACCGGCGCTGAAGTGAACCGAAAGGGGAGCGGAAGCTGCGGGGGTTGAGGGAGCGGGAGGCGCGAGCTGAACGTGACGGAATGACTGGATGTGAGGCAGCGGTTGCGCCAATGTGATTGGCGTTGACGTTGTTTTGTGTCCGATGCTCTTTGAAATTGATGGATGAGAAGGGATATGCGGGCGGTTTGGTCGCTTTCGGCGACGAAACGTTCGTATATCGGTCCTCTAGCTTCGGCGATGATGAGGATGTCAGCTTCACAGTTTGTGGGTCACGTTACTTCGGTAACTTGGCACATGAAATGTAAGAGACTGTATCCGGTAACGGATACGGCAGATGTGCGAAGGTTCGACGTCAAGGATAAGTTCTTCGGAACTTTTCAACTTGAGAGTTTGATCCTGGCTCAGAACGAACGCTGGCGGCAGGCCTAACACATGCAAGTCGAACGGGTATCTTCGGATACTAGTGGCGGACGGGTGAGTAACGCGTGGGAACGTACCCTTTGGTTCGGAATAGCCCCGGGAAACTGGGAGTAATACCGGATAAGCTCTTCGGAGGAAAGAATTTCGCCAAAGGATCGGCCCGCGTTGGATTAGGTAGTTGGTGGGGTAACGGCCTACCAAGCCGACGATCCATAGCTGGTTTGAGAGGATGATCAGCCACACTGGGACTGAGACACGGCCCAGACTCCTACGGGAGGCAGCAGTGGGGAATCTTAGACAATGGGGGCAACCCTGATCTAGCCATGCCGCGTGATCGATGAAGGCCTTAGGGTTGTAAAGATCTTTCAGCTGGGAAGATAATGACTGTACCAGCAGAAGAAG
>JAATGA010000109.1 GCA_015654855.1 Rhodobacterales bacterium | reverse complement strand
TTGGCTCCGGCGGTAGGGATCGAACCTACGACCAATTGATTAACAGTCAACTGCTCTACCGCTGAGCTACGCCGGAACACGGGGGCTGTATAGCGGCGGGAATCGGGGGTCGCAAGGGGGCGAGGGAAAAAATCCGGCCCCGTCGGGCAGGCGTTTGGGCGGGCCGCATCCGCTCCCGTCGGGCGGGGCGCGCCCGGTCCACTCGTCCCCGTTCGCGATCATCGGGTCGGCCCGGACCCGCTGTCTTCAGCGCAGGCGGCGGATAAGGGACGAGGTGTCGTTCCGGCCCCCGCCAAGGTTCTGCACGTCCTTGTAGAACTGGTCGACGAGCGCGGTGACCGGCAGGCTCGCGCCGATCTGGTTGGCGGTGGCGAGGCAGATGCCCAGGTCCTTGCGCATCCAGTCGACGGCGAAGCCGAAGTCGAACTCGCCGGCCAGCATGGTCTTCGCCCGGTTCTGCATCTGCCAGCTGCCGGCCGCGCCTTGCGAAATCACCTCGACCACGGCGGCGCCGTCCATCCCGGCCTTTTCGCCGAAGGCCAGGGCCTCGGACAGGCCCTGGACCACGCCGGCGATGCAGATCTGGTTCATCATTTTGGCGATCTGCCCCGCGCCCGACGGCCCCAGCAGCCGGCAAACCCTCGCATAGGCGGCGATCACCGGCTCGGCCAGGCGGTAGTCGTGGTCCGCGCCGCCGCACATCACCGACAGCACGCCGTTCTCGGCCCCTGCCTGGCCGCCCGAAACCGGCGCGTCGACGAAGCCCAGGCCCCGCTCCGCCGCAAGCGCCGAAAGCTCGCGCGTCACCCGCGCCGAGACGGTGGTATGGTCGACGAAGATCGCACCCGGCTTCATGCCCGCGAAAGCCCCGGTCTCGTCGAGGCAGACCGCCCGCAGATCGTCGTCATTGCCGACGCAGGCCATCACGAAGTCGGCACCCTCCGCCGCAGCCGCCGGTGTCGCCGCCGCGCGCCCGGCATGTTTCGCGGCCAAGGCCTCGGCCTTGGAAAGCGTGCGGTTGTAGACGGTTACCGCGTGGCCTTTCGCCGCCAGATGCCCTGCCATGGGAAAACCCATGACGCCCAGACCCAAGAATGCCACTTTCGCCATGACCGGCCCCCGCTGATTGCCCTTCGACTGCGGATCGACTAGGAAACCATCGCCTCCGTCGCGTCAAGGACACCCATGCTTCAGGTCTTCCGCTGGCTCCTGCGCATCTTCACGGGTCTTCTGGCCCTGTCGCTGATCGCGCTGGTCATCGCCTATTACTTCCTGTCGCGCTCGCTGCCGGATTATGGCGAATCCTTCACGCTGTCCGGGATCGCGGCCCCGGTGGAGATCGTGCGGAACAACGACAACGTTCCCCATATTTTCGGCGCGACGGACGAGGACAGCTATTTCGCCCTCGGCTTCGCCCATGCCCAGGACCGGCTGTGGCAGATGACGCTGCTGCGCCGCACCGCGCAGGGCAAGCTGTCCGAGGTTTTCGGCCCCCGCACGGTGAAGATCGACGAGCTGATGCGGCGCTACGACCTTTATGGCCAGGCCCTGTCCTCGGTCGCGGCGCAGGACGAACCGACCCGCCGCGCGCTCGAAGCCTATGCGCGCGGCGTCAACGCCTGGATCGGAGAGGTCAATGTCGACGCCCGCGGCCGTGGCGCGCCGGAGTTCTTCGTCTTCTCCAGCGACATCGCCGCTTGGGCGCCGGCCGATTCCATCGCGATCATGAAGCTGATGGCGCTGCAACTCTCCGGCCAGCTGGAGACCGAGGTGCTGCGCGCCCGCACCTCGATGCTGCTGTCGCCGGAACGGCTGCGCGACATCCTGCCGGACGATCCGGGCGCGGGTGTCATGGCGGTACCCTATGCGCAGTTGTTCCCCGGCCTCGTCCCGGCCTCCGGGCCGCTGAAATACGCCTCGACCGACCCGCTGTCGCCCTTTCCGCGCGGCGGGCTGGCGGGGGCGTCGAATGCCTTTGCCGCAGCCCCCAACCGTTCGGCTGCGGGCGGCTCGCTCCTGGCCAACGACCCGCATCTGGGCTTTACCGCGCCGACGCTGTGGTATCTGGCGCGCCTGCACCTCGCCTCCGGCGATGTGATCGGGGCGACGGTGCCGGGGATGCCGGTCGTGCTGATCGGCCGGTCCGAGACGCTTGGCTGGGGTCTGACCTCTTCCTATCTCGACGACCAGGACGTGGTGATGGAGCGGGTGAACCCCGCCAATCCCGAGGAATATGCCACGCCCGAGGGCTGGCAGACCTTCACCGCCCGCCCCTCGATCATCACCGTCAAAGGCGCGCCTCCGGTGACGATCACGCTGCGCTGGTCGCGGAACGGGCCGATCCTGCCCGGCACGCACTATGACCTGGCCTCGGTGACCCCGGCGGGGCATGTGGCGGCCTTGTCCTGGACGGCGCTCGACCCCGCCGACACTTCGATGACGGCGGCGATCCGGCTGATGGGCGCGCATTCCACGGCCGAGGCGATCGAGGCCGGGCGGCTGTTCGTGGCGCCTGCGCAGAACCTGATGCTGGCCGATCAGGACGGCATCGCCATGCAGGTGATCGGCCGGATGCCGGCGCGCGATCCGGCCCATCCGACCCGAGGCCGGATGCCCGCCCCTGGCGACGACCCCCATGTCGGCTTCCGCGGCGTCCTGCCCTACGAGGACAACCCGCGCGAGGCGAACCCGGCCTCGGGCATCCTCGGCAATACCAACAACAAGACGGTGGACCGCCCCTTCCCCAACTATGTCAGCTTCGACTGGGGCGATACGATGCGGATTCAGCGCTTCCTGACGCTGATGAAAAGCCGCGAGGTCCATACCCGCGAAAGCTTCATCGAGGCTCAACTCGACACCGTTTCCCCCGCCGCGCGGCTGCTCTTGCCGCTGGTCGGCGCGGATCTGTGGTTCGAGGGCGAAGCCGCGCCCGAGGGCACACCCGAAAGGATGCGCCAGCAGGCGCTGTCGATGCTGGCCGAATGGAACGGCGAGATGAACGAGCATCTGCCCGAGCCGCTGATCTACATGGCCTGGATGCGCAAGCTTCAGGACCGGCTGATCCGCGACGAACTCGGCCCGCTCGCCGATGCCTGGACCCATGTGGAGCCCGAGTTCATCTCCCGCGTGTTCCGCGACACCGACGGCGCATCGAAATGGTGCGACGTGATCCAGTCGGCGGCGATCGAAACCTGCACCGATGTCGCGCGCATGTCGCTGGACGACGCGCTGCTCTGGCTGTCCGAGCGCTATGGCAAGAGCATCGAAAGCTGGCGGTGGGGCGATGCCCACCAAGCGGCGCAGGATCATCCCGTGCTCGGCCGCGTGCCGGTGCTGCGGTATTTCGTGAACATCCGCCAGTCGACCTCGGGCGGGGATTTCACCCTGCAACGCGGACGCACATCCGGCCTCGACCCCGACCCGTTCCTGAACGTCCATGGCGCGGGGCTGCGCGCGGTCTACGACTTCGCCGACCCCGACAGTTCGGTCTTCGTCACCTCGACCGGCCAGTCGGGCCACCCGTTGTCGCGGTTCTACGACGACCTCGGCGAACGCTGGCGGCGCGGGGAATATATCCCGATGAGCCTCGACCCAGAACTGGCGCGAGCCGCGGCGGTCGGCATCACCCATCTGACGCCCGCAAACTGACGCGGGGCGCGCACCCCCTGCCCCACGGACCCTTCCCCCATCATCCTGGGAAAAATATCCTCGGGGGGGCGAGGGTCGGCACGGCCCGAGGGGGCGGAAAGCCCCCTCCACGCCAGCCTCAGCGCGCGCCACGCTGCAAAAGCGGCGTGATCACCCGGACAACGACGCGACGGTTCCGCCGCTCGTCTCCTTGCGTGTCGATCCTCAGTTCGCTTTCGCCATAGCCCTGAACGACAAGGTTC
>JAATGA010000349.1 GCA_015654855.1 Rhodobacterales bacterium | reverse complement strand
TCTCGTTCCCCAAACAAGAGGTCTTCGCCCGCGACCTGAAGGCGCGCGGTTACGCCCGGGGCCGGGCAATCTGCGCCGGGGCAAGCATCGATTTCCTGACCGGGCAACAGAAACGTGCACCCGAAATCTTCCGCCGTACCAGCACCGAATGGCTATACCGGCTACTGAGCCAGCCTGGTCGGCTGTGGAAACGCTATCTGGTGGATGGGCCACGGATCTTCGTGATCTATTACCGCAGCCGGAATTCCTGACGCGCCCCAGCCCAATGGCAAGTGACCTATGACCGAACTCCTATTGATCCTCAGCGCTCCGGCCAAACGCCTGCCGGACGGCCGGATCCGTCTAGACGTGAAATTTCTGGATGGGCTGAAGCGACATCAGGATCTGTGGGACGACAAGGTCCGCTGCCTGCTGTGGGAAACCGCAGGGCCAATTCCCTTCGGGCAGGACCTGTCCCTCAATGAGCTGACGGTCGAGACTGAAATCCTACCTGCCGGCACGCAGCTACGCCCCGACCATCTGCGCAACGCCGGGATCATTCTGGCTGCAGGCGACAGTTGGCTAACCCACGACCTGCCCACGATCGCCGGTCGGCAAGTGCCTCTCGTCTATGCGGTCGAGTACACACTGAAAACCCGGCTCGACATCTTGCGGCTTCGTCACGACGTGGGGCTGTTGCGGAAGGCACGTTCGGCCTGGTGGTTGATTCGCCAAGAAGGCCGGATGCGGCGTGCCTTCCGCGCAGCACGCGGGCTGCAATGCAACGGCTTTCCGGCCTTTGCCACATATCGCGGGCTGACGCCTCAATCTATGGTCTATCTCGACGGTCGGATACACAGCGCGCTGCTCGCCACCCCTAAGGAACAGGCGATACGCGCTCAGCGGCTGCGCGCCGGGGAACCGCTGCGTCTGGTCAACTTCGGTCGTCTTGAAACGATGAAAGGCGCTCAGGATTTTCTGCCTTTCGCGCAGGCGCTGACGGCACGCCGCATTGGTTTCACGCTCGATATTTTCGGCACTGGCACGCTCGGGGACGACATCCAGGCCGGGATCGCGCGAGCGGGACTTACAGGTCGCGTCACCTTGCACGCCCCCGTGGATTTCGAAACCGAGCTCGCCCCTTGGATGCGACGGAACGCCGACATATTCCTCAGTTGCCACCGTCAGGACGACCCATCTTGCGCTTATATTGAGGCAATGGGCTGCGGTCTGGCGGTACTGGGCTACGATAACGCCATGATGTCAGCACTGGCGCAAGAATCACAAGCAGGACGTTGTGTCCGGCTGGGCGATGTCGCAGCGCTGGCAGCAGAAGCGGAACGGCTGGCGCAGGACCGCACCGTAACCACGACAATGACGGATCGGGCGCTCGCCTACGCTAAAGAGCACGATTTCGAAGCAGAATTTGCGCTTAGGATGCAGCACCTGCGCACCGTGGCACAGGGCTAACCAAAAATCCCATTACAACCCCGGAACGAACTGCGGCAACACCGCGATCGTTTCGCGGAACATCGCACGCAGCCGGGCCTCGGCGTGATCCTCGGTCTCGTTCGGAGCGATCATCGTCGTCAGGCGCACCAGCGCGCCATCCGTGCGATGGATAGTGAACCCATCCCACAGCAGCAGCAGCTTTGCCTCGAAATCCCATGCGACATGGCGGCCGTGTTGTTCAAACCAGTAATAGACCAGCATCTTCGCTTCGCCCTTCTGGATAACTGCCCGGTTCAGCCGGTACGGCGCGGACAGGCCGAGTTCGGGCGCCACATCGACCCGATTCAGGCTAGCGATTTCCCAACCAGAGCTGGGCAGGCAGATCTCGGGAGAATGGGTGCCACCCTTGGTCTGATCCTTGTAGAAGGCGGAGAAGAATTCGACCGGAGCGCTGTCCGGCGCGCGCGAGAAGCTGGCCCCGTAATAATCATCGGCGCCGAGCGTTTTCGAGACCGCATCGCTCAGTCGATCCATCGGGCGCGAACTCCATTCGCCCAAGGTCCGCGGGAACAGTGCAAAGGGTTCGCGCTCGATCTGAATCGGCGCGGGCACCGGGCGCAGTTCCCAAGCTCCGGCGGCGGCCAGCAAGATCAGCGCCCCGGTCACCATACCCCAGGATGCCTCGACCAAGCTGATCCGCCGGATTTGTGGCCAAAGCCCGGTAAAATCCAGATCCAGCGTCTCGATCAACGACATCGGGCTGTCTTGCAGCTTCAGCATCACCCAGGCCAGCAGGAATAGGATGATGACCGAGGCCATGAAGATCACCCAGCCCTCGAAGAAGTGCTGGAATCCCTCCAGATGGCTTTCTCCCAGATATTGCACCAGCCAGCCTGCGACCGCGATCCGTACCGAATTCATCAACACGGTGATCGGCGCGGCAGCCAGCAACAGCACCGCCTTGTGCCAGCGCGGACCACGGTAGAGCACGGCGAATACATAGGAAAACGACATGATCGGGAACAGGTAACGCAGCCCCGAACAGGCCTCGGCCACATGCATCTTCAAAATGCCGAGGTCGATGATATTCCCGTCCAGGAATACCGGTACGTTCAGGATATTCAGGAACCACACCCCCAGTTCCGACGACACTCCCTGCAGGAAGGTCGAGAGCTTGAAATAGATGACGCCCGGCAGCGGCAGCATATAGATGAGGTGCAGCACCGGGATCCAGAAATGCTTGCCCTGCGCCCAGCCGAAAGAGATCAGCAGCATCCCTCCGACCCACAGGATCGTCGCATAGGCCACCACATCATCGATCTGCGAGAACTTGCCAAGCGCCCCCAACGCCACCGCAACCAACAGCAGCGCCACCCCCGGCCAACGGTTGGCCGGGCCGGTGCGGATCGGTTCGGATTTCAGCTCTTGCAAGAACATGAATGCCGAGAGCAGCGGAATGATCGGGCCGTGGCTGTATTCCGGCGTCGCCCAGGCGGCCAGCAGCGCATTCAGCCCCTCGCGGAAATAGATCGCCGCCGCCACCGTCGCCAGCAAAAACCAGAAAGGCCCGGCGATTCGGCCGGAAAACGAGACGCGCGAAAAAGGCAAGGTGGTGTCCGACATGTCAATTTCCGGTTTGTTGCAACGGGCATGCGATATTCACGGACTCTTAGCCCAATTTATCGAGCAAACAAAGCAAAGCTATGGTGAATCGCTACGATGGCGGAAACGTGAGCCTCATGTGACCCGCCGCCACAGTAGCATCATCGCCGCAGCCCCCGCCAGAAAGCCGCCCAGATGGGTTTCCCAGGCCAGTCGCCCATTGAGCACAACATACATCACGACATTCATCCCGACCAGCAACAGCAGCGGCCAAGCGATGTCGCGCAGCGCCTCGGCCAGGGTCATTTCGCGCAGCCCCTCGCGCAGGCGCATCCACAACAGCGCTCCCGCCAGCCCGAACAGCGCCCCCGAAGCCCCCACCATCGGCGCGGTTTGCGTGGTCAGCACCGCATACCCCAACCCCCCGCCAAGCTGAGAGACCAGATACAGCAACGTAAACCGCCACGAGCCCAGTTCATCGACCAACAGTCGGCCGAGCGAGGCCAGCGTAATCATGTTGAATAGCAGATGCAAAATACCCGCATGCAGAAAACCATAGGTCAGGAACATCAATTCCAGCTGCCCAAGATAGTTCTGGTGCCAGCCCTTCAAAAGCCCAGGCCAGAAGGCAAAATTCTGGATCAGTCGACCCCGCACCAGCTCCGGATAAGAGAAGGAATGGATCGCAACTTCAGGCAACACACAGGCCACAATCAGCGCGACCAGAACCGCGGGCATCGGCCGGATACGGAACATCACGAGGTCTCCTGCATGTAACGGCGGCCGGGATCGGCCGCCGCAAGAGTCAGTGCAGGAACCTGAACTGCCGCGACAGGGTCAGGAAGAATGATTGGGAATCCACATCATCCTCGCTTGACTTCTGCGACAATTCCATCCGCACACCGGCCTGAAGATTGACATCCCGCGCCAGCAAATGCTGGTAGGAAACCGTGGCATCAACCCGTAGAGCATCCCGGGTGCTGTATTCCGTGGAGGAGGCCGTCACTCCGAAATCCAGGGCATTCACGTCGCTCAGCGAATGGACGACACGCCCTTTGATTCGGGTAACGACCACATCGTCACCATCGTCGTCGGTCCGAACCGAGCGCTGCAACTCCGCCGTCAGGGTATCGCGCGGCAGCTCTGTCTTATAGGCCAACGAACCGATCCAGTCGGTTCCGCCTTCCTGCCCTTTGCTGACCCCTACCGTCCCCGAGAACTTGCCCATCTGCGTCTCCCGGTCGCGCCCTACAAGCAGTTCATCGCGTGTCCCGGTCTCGGTGATCGAACGATCATATGACACTTGATAAGAGCCGAGCTGGTCATCCCGTTTCAAACCGAGCGCAAAAATCGCACCGTCGGTCGTCTCATCGCCCCGGATCGCGCGCTTGGTGTCGACCTGCTGATACCCGGTCGAGGCCATCACTGAGGTCAGCCCATCGATCCGCTGGTCGATACCAAACGAAATGCTGTCCGTCGTGCGGCGCAGATGGTCTGTGTTCTCGGCCTTGTAGAGAGAATATTCGGTGTTCAGCGACAGTGATGTCATCGACGAGACATCTGCCCGCAGCCCCCCCTTCACCCCGTTCCGGCTGCTGCCGTAATAGGCACTCTCCTGCGAAAGGTCGCGATAGCCGATTTCGTTGTGTTCGAACGACAGACTATAGCCCAAGGGCATGTCGATGCCGCCTTCCACCCCGGTGCTAAGTGTCTTCATCGTCCGCGTCCCGGCACCATCGTACTCAATGATCGCGCCGGTATTCGCATCGAACCCAAGCCCCTGATCAGTGATCCGTGCTTCGGCATAGCTTGCATCGAATTTCACCCGAGTCCGCGGTGCCTCATGCACCATCTTAAGATCCAGATCGGGATACAGCCCTGAGTTATTGCTATTATCTGTCTCAGGTTGAATCTGTGCACTGAAGGACAACATGGTCTGTCGGGTCTGTAACTCGTACAGATAGGCAAAGTTACCCGTTACCCGGGTCTGTTTTTTGTCTAGCCCCTCCACCAGATCCAGGTTGTTCCCGGCCTCGACGCCGATCCCGGTCGTGATCGTGCTGCGACCGCCAGCAGCGGACGTTCGATCAGGATCGTCCGCCTGCTGTTGTTGTGCCAGAGCCGTCCCCCCCGTCCCGCAGACCAGCAGTCCGCACAATGCCGCCCCCCGCCACCGGGACGATGTCATCTTCCCCTGCAAGATCATCCTCATTCAAAGAGACGGCGTTCGAAGATGACAATCACATCTCCCGTCACCAGCCGGGTCGCGCCCGAGATGCCCTTGTTGTTGCGATAATCGTAAATATAGATCTGCTCGCGACCGGTCTTGGCATCGACCCGATGCAATTCTACCCGCTTGGTCGCGGCAAAACGGGTAAAGCCCCCTGCCTGCGCGATCGCCTGCAGCAGTGTGATGCCTTGTTCGGCCTCTACGAGGCCGGGCTTGCTGATCTCGCCCATGATGTAGATGTTCTTAGGCTTCTCGGTCAGATCTTTTTGCGTTTCTGGCGACAGGCCCGCGACGCTGACATAGACTGACGGCTTGGTGGAGAATTCAGACGACAGCTTGGTGGCGATCGCATCTTGCACGGTCGCTGGCGATACACCACCAACCCGTACCGACCCCGCGCCCGGGAAATTGACCGTTCCATCGGGCAGAACAAGCACCGTGCGGCTTAGATTCGGATCCTCAAGGACATCGACCTGCAGCGTGTCGCCGGGCGAAATCACATAGGCGGCGGCCAATTGCGGCGCGACGAACAGCGCGGCCGCGGCGAAGATGGAAATAATTCTAGACATGCCTCGTCCTGCCTTTTTCATTTTGGGACAGCCTACAGGAAGACCAATCCCGGTCAAAATCCGTTTTCGAAACCGGGACGGTTTTCCGCCCCGGTAACGCCGGAATGCCACACTCTAGTCCCCGACCCGTTGCAATCCCGAGCTATTTCAGCTCAGCCCGCGCTTTCACCAGATCCTGCGCCAGATCCGGATACCCGATGGCGCCTTGCGTCAGGAGCTGCTCGGTCCGGGCATATTGGGCAGCGGCCAGGTCCTTGCTTCCCTGCGAGGCATAGGCCCGACCAAGGTGATAGGCGACAGAGGGATCGTCCGGCAACCCCTTGACCGCCTTCTCAAGCGCCGAAACGCCTGTGGCCGCATCCCCCCGGCGGAAAGAGATCCAACCATAGGTGTCGAGGAAGGCCGGAACCGTGGTACCGTTCAGTCGTCGAGCCACCGTCCAAGCACGGTCCAAGCTGGCCTGATCGTCGCGCGTCGAAGCGAGCAGGCTAGCAAGGTTGTTCGCCACGACCAGATCGTTCGAATTGGCGGTATAAAGCCCCTCATAGATCGCAACTGCGCCGTCGATATCGCCCTTCTTCTCCAGAATGAAGGCCTTGCTCAGCAGCAGCGCGCGATTGTCGGGAATTTTGGCCTGTGCATCCTCAACCGTCTTCAGCGCATCATCGAACTTACCCTCGCGCAGTTGCACACCCTGCAGCGTCAGCCAGCCCGGCAAAAACTCCGGATGTGTCGCCAGAAGGGCGCTGACCGCCGCGCTCCCTCCCGTTATGTCATTCTGGGCGATCATGATCTGGGCTACCAGAAATGCAGCCACCGGCGCATCAGGCTTTTCGGAAGCAAGCTTCTGCGCCTGCGCCAAGGCCTGATCCAAATGCCCGCTGACTACCGTGGAGCGGATGATCGCGATCCGGGCCTCCAGTTCCTTGTCGGGATTCTGGCTCATTTGGTCGAGGAATTGCGTCAGCTCGTCCGACCGTCCCTGCCCCGACAGGACCTGCGCCTGCAGACCATTGATCAGATCTCGCGCCTGATCCGTTTTGAAACGCTCGCCTATCGCGTCGATATCTTGCTGCACCCGCGCCCAGTCCTTCATCGCAATATGGGTACGCGCCAGCATCTCCAGCAGATCCAGGTTCACCGGCTGGCGGCGCAGCGCATTGACCAAGACCGTCTCGGTCAGACCGTATTCACCCTTCAGGAACAACCAGCGCGCATAAATTAGCGATTCTGACGGCGCCTGATTCGATACCTCGACCGCACGCGCCATCATATCGGCCATCAACTCGGGTCGGCCCTCGCGTTCATAAGCGCGCGACATCAGCACCATCACCTTCGAATCGGTTGGCGCATCAGCCAGCGCGTCGCGGAGCAGTGAGATAGCAGGTTCGGTCTGATCCTCATCAATCAGCCAGGCGGCCTTCAGTTTCATCGCATCGACCTGGCTCGGATCATGCGCCAGAACCTCCTCGACCAGTGCCCGCGAGCCCACCGCATTCTCCGTTGCCAGCCGCATACCGGCCAATTGCACCTTGATCCGATCAACTTCGGCCGAGGGTGCAGCGCCTTTAATCAGGGCCTCCATATCGGACATCGCCTTGTCGCGTTCGCCCACGGCGAAATCCGCCCGCGCCTGCAACGCCTTGAACAGCATCAGATCCGAGGCGACGTCCTTAGGCAACGGGGTCTCGGCCAGGGTCCGGGCCAGTTCCGCACGCATCACCGCAGGCGAGCGCACCTCCGACAGGAAGCGCAGCAGCACCATGCGCGGTTCGGTCTTGTCACCGTTCGGGTCGATTTCGTCGCGCAGGATCTTCTCGGCCTCATCGACCCGACCCTCGTGGACATAGAAGCGCACCAGCGTACGGCCGAGTTCCTCATCGTCTGGAAACCGCGCAATCATCGCCAACAGTTGCTTTTCGAGATCGGCAGTCCGGCCAAGTCGTTCGAGCAAGACCAGCCGGGCATTGTTCATGTCCCGGTCGTCGGGCAGCAACACCAGTCCGTCGTCCGTCAGATGGAGCGCCTGTTCGAGGTCGGTATCGCGGATCGCATTGGCGATCAGGATTCGTCGCGCGCTTACCAGGCTGGGATCCTGTGCCAGCAAGCGGCGTTCGATCGCGACGGCCCCCGAGATCTGGTCATCGTTTTTCGCGCTAAGACCATCACGATAATCGAGCCCCGCCGCGACGGCCTGGATTTCCTTGTCGTCAGGGCGTTTTTCGAGCACCACTCCAGAATATTGACGCGCCTCATCCCACGCCATGCTGGTAAAGGCGATCAGTGCCATTTGACGCGCGGCCTCCAGATCGTCGGGGTTCATGGTGTAGAGCTGACGATACTGCCCGAAGGCATCTGCCCGCCGCCCGGCCTTGAGCAGCAGATCGGCGAACATCTGCCGTGCCTCGCGTAGCGCGCCATCACTTTGCAACGCATTGCGCAATTCCACCAGTGCCCGGGCGTCATCGCCCTTCTGCGCAAATTCGCGGGCCGAAGCCAAGGCCTTAACGGCCTTCTCCGCCTTGGTATCGGATGTAGCCAAGAAGATCCCGCCGCCTATGACCAGCACGGCAATGATCCCCAGAATGATCTTCTTCAAATCAGCCTCCAAACTCCCGGCCCCTACCACGCATCGGGCCTCTCTGGTCCTATGGACCATATCGCATGAAGCGATACCATGACAAACATGCACGAACCATTTACGCCGTCGTCTCACGATTCCGGGGCCGCGATATAGTCGCTCACAACATTTTGCACTCGCAAAAAAACCTCGTTCGTGAAAATTTCAGAGGAGATCTCCCAGGTACGGAACCAGATGCCCAACCTTCTCGCCAATATCGTCCTGTATTCATGGCCGCTGGTCACTTGGTTCCTGTTTCGCAAGCTGCGGCCTGGAACAGCACTGATCGCGACGATCCTACTGGGTTATCTCTTCATTCCCGAAAGAGTGGGATACGATCCGCCGTTACTGCCTGCGATCAACAAATATCTGTTGCCCGCAGTCTGCGCCCTCGTAGCGATGTGGATTGTTCAAGGCAAAGAGGTGACAACTGCGCGAAACGCGGCACGGCGCCAGGTTGCACCTATCGCGGCCGACACCGAGCAGGCATCCCCGCATGACCGGCGCGGACCAAAGGCGAAGCCACACAGATCGCGAATCACGCTGGTGATCCCGTTCATTCTGGCCGGGCTGATGGTCAACGGACTGATAACCTGGTGGACCAATCAGAGCCCGCTTTACTATGCGACCAAGGTTCTGCCCGGCATCCGTCCCTACGATATCGGCATGATCTGGAGTCTGATGCTCAGCATGCTGCTGCCATTACTGGTGGCCAGTCGCTACCTGCGCACCCCGGATGCGCCCATCAATCTGCTGAAGCTACTCGCCTGGACGGGCCTGGTCTATTCCTTCCTCGTGCTGTTTGAAGTGCGGATGAGCCCAAAGATCAACATCGAACTCTATGGATTCTTCGCGCATGACTGGCGCCAGCACCTGCGCAACGGCTACCGGCCGATCGTGTTTCTGGCGCATGGCCTGCGGGTGGGGATCTTCCTTTCCATCGCAGTCCTAGCTGCGGCCACGCTCGCGCGCAGCAACACGGATGGCCACCGCTGGCGCTGGCTGGCGCTGACGATATGGTTGGCGCTGTGTCTCGCAGTCTCGCACAATTTCGGTGCAGCAATGATCACTTTCGCGCTGTTACCGGTTATTTTGATCGCGCCGGTGCGGGTGCAATTCCTGCTGGGCATGGTCATCGCCGGAACGGTGATGCTGTATCCGCTCGCGCGCGGCAGCGGCCTGATCCCGGCGGAGCGGATTGTGACGGCGGTGGCAAGTTTTGCTCCGGAACGAGGGGAATCACTGAACTACCGCCTGCAACAGGAGGACGCCTTGCTGAGCAAGGCCAACCAGAAACCAGTCTCCGGCTGGGGCGGCTGGGGCCGGTCGCGTATATTCAGTGAAGAGACGGGCAGTTCCGAAAGCGTCGCCGACGGAAGTTGGATCCTGATCATCGGTGAAAGCGGCTGGATCGGTTATCTCGGCACGTTCGGCCTGCTATGCTTGCCCGCGATCTTCGCCGCCCGGCGCTACAAATATTACCAAATGGGAACGGTCGAAGCCGGGCTAGTCCTGTGTCTCAGCGCGAATCTGATCGACCTTATCCCAAACTCATCAATCGTCGCACCGATCATGCTGATGGCGGGCACGATGTGGGGACGACTCGTACAGACCAGCAACCAATCTTCCGAGACACAAATGGCGCAGAGGGGGAAGCAACACGGCCGACGCCCTCCAACCACCCGCATCAGCCCCTTGCCCGCCGGTCAATCGGCGAAGGTGGCCCCCTCGAACACGTAGACCTCGACCGAGGCCGGAGCCATGTTCGGGATGTCGAGACGGCCCGGATCAGCAGGGATATCCAGCTGATCCGACTGAATCCGAGTTTCGGGGCGAGTGAAATTCTCGGCCCGATAATCCCCGCTTTCACGATAGCGGACCAACCGACGGGCCGCAGTAATCGGCAGATCGACCCGCACCGACATGCGCCCCGAAGCGCCCTGCGGCACATCTGGCACCGCGCGAGAAACCACGATAACCACGAGATCATCCCCCTTGCGCAGGGCATAGGCTGCCGCCATTGGCGCCCCCTTCATCTCCTTGCGCGGACCCATTACCGGTAGGTCGCGCGCGGGGACTGCCTTCTCATCCACTCGCAATAAATCGCCGCCGCCGCCCAACCTGTTGAACAGCGCAAGCCAGTCCCATGACGGATACGCCTGCCCGCCGTCTTCGACCCGCGCATGCGAGCGCCAGCGGTCGCCCCGTCCAAAGGCAAAGAAGTTCTGGAGTCTGTCGCCAGCTACTGCTCGCGCTAGGAAATTATCCAGCGTCGCCGCCCCGGCCGCAGCACTTTTCATCACCCGTTCCTGTTCCAACGCGCGCTCGGGGCTGACGCGGGCGCCGTTAAGCCCGCTCATCTCGTAGCCCGGACCGGATTCATAGGTACCCAGAATTACTTTGCGGTCGCTTATATCCTGCACCGCGTCGTGGAATTTTTTGGCCGAAGCGATCATCACCTGCGGCGCGAAGGCCATGACCGAAGCGTATCCCTCTGGTGTCTGCTGCACCGCCCCCTCGCCCGCATCCCAGCCACCGATATAGGGCGCGTTGGTCAGCACCCGGCTGTGCGGGGAGCTTTTCAGTGCCTCGATGCCATAGCTGCCGACGTTCCACCCACCGATCACCGGTTCCAGCTTTGGCGCCAGCCGGTCCCACCACGGGCTTTCACGCATGATCGCCAGCACATGCTCTTGATACAGGCCATAGACCTGCCCCGGGGTATAATTCGCCTGGCCAGCATGTCCGCCATCCGGCATCGGTCCAAAATTCCATGGCGCGAACAACCGGTTCCAGGTCTCGTTGCCGATCTCGAACCAGATCTTCGGAAAATCTGCGGTCCAAGGCGCAGGATGGCCCTGCGCTACACGGCGGGCGGCCCAGGGCAAAGCCTTGGGGTCGTCCTTCGCCGGATCGAAGGGCGCGGCCAGATATTCGACCAACCCCAGCCATTCCTCGCGCGTCAGATGCGGCTCGATTTGCAGCCAGGGTTCCATCCCCAAAGACTGGCTGATCTCGAGCATGCGCGGTAAACCTTGTCCGCCAGTACGCGGGGCAACCCCTGCCGGGGACAGCAATTGCGATAGATCATAGGTCGCCTGCCGGGTACGCGAAAACATATGCATTCGCAGCGCCGACATTTTTCCATCAGCAAGGGCTGCGCGATCCTCTGGTAGCAGATCCATGAAATCCGTCCCCGCCTCGTACAGGCGGAAGTTGTCAGCATCGACCTGCCCCTCGCCCGAGAGCAGGAGAGCCATCCGGCCGACGCTCCGATTGTCAGCGGGAGCCGGGGGAACGCGGAAATCAACGACATAACGGCGCCATTGTGGCGTGACCGGCAGGTTGGCCGGCAACCCCGGCACCGCACCGTAGACCCCGTTAAGAGCAAAACGGGCCAAGACCTTGCCCCGCGCGCGCAACCAGATCTCGAACCGATATGTCCGTGCCGGATCCAGGGTTGAATAAAACTGCTGCGCGGGCCCAGCGAAATTAAATTTGCCCAAAGCGATGCTGGTGCCTTTTTCCAGATCAACTTGAAGGTAGGTTTCGCCTGGATCGGTTACCGACGTGTCTGCCTTATGCGGCACAAGCCGGACGGGCGGCATACCCGGATCCCCCGCCAGCCCTGGCAACAGCGGGATGCCGAAGGTCGCCGCGACACTCTGCGCGTTCCATATGCGCCCCGTTGCCACCTCGGCGCGGGTCGGGGTCAGGAATTTCTTACGCAGAAAGATCATGTCCCCGGCGCGGATCGGCGCCCCCTTCCCCGCTAGTTTGATAGAAAATCCACGATGT
>JAATGA010000011.1 GCA_015654855.1 Rhodobacterales bacterium | reverse complement strand
GATCGCGGCCAGCAGGACATCGTCGGAGAAAGGCTTTTCGATGAAATCCGTCGCACCCGATTTCATCGCCTCGACGGCCAGCGCCACATCGGCATGCCCCGTCATGATCACCACCGGCAGGCTCACGCCTTTTGCCTGCAGGCTTTTCAGCAGCTGGAGTCCATCCATGCCCGGCATCCGGACATCGCTGACTATGACGCCCGCGCCGGATCCGGCATAGGTCTCCAGGAAAAGCTCGGCGGATTCGTAAACCCGGGCCGCGAAACCGGCGGTGCCCAGGAGGAATGCCAAAGCGCGGCGAATCTCCTCGTCATCGTCGATCAGGTGCACGACAATGTCAGACATGGTGCAATTCTCCGGGCGCGATCCTTTTGAGGGTCAGGCGGAAAACCGCGCCGCCGCCCGGATTGGCTTCGGCCCACAGCTTGCCGCCATGCGCCTCCACGATGGTGCGCGAAATGGAAAGCCCCACGCCCATGCCATGCCGTTTCGTGGTGATGAAGGGCTGGAACAGTTTCGCGGCGACCTCCGGCGACAGGCCCGGCCCGGTGTCGGACACCGCGATTTCCACCGTTTCGGCATCCGCCAGCCGGGTAACGACCCGCAATTCCCGGCGCGCGACCTCGGCCATCGCCTCGATGGCGTTGCGCATCAGGTTGAGGATGACCTGCTGCACCTGAATCCGGTCGGCGAGAACCAGCCCGGCCCTTTCGTCGAAGTCGAACGAAACATGCGTGCCGGTTTCGCGCACGCCGACCAGGGCCAGGGCGCTGGCTTCCTCGATCAGCTTGCGAAGATCCTCCACCTGGCGGTCGCTTTCTCCCCGCGCCACGAATTCGCGCAGCCGCTTGATGATCTGGCCGGCCCGCAGCGCCTGTTCGGCGGCGCTGTCGATCGCCCCGCGCGCCGTGGGAATGTCCTGCGGCCTGCCGCCGTCCAGCAACCGCCGCGCGCCGTTGAGATAGCTGGTCGCCGCCGTCAAGGGCTGGTTGAGTTCGTGCGCCAGGGTCGAGGCCATTTCGCCCAAGGCGGTGAAGCGGGACATGAAGATCAACTCGGCCTGCAAATCCTGCAACCGCTGCTGGGTCTGCTGCCGCTCGGTCAGGTCGCGGACAAAGCCGGTGAAGAAGCGCCGGTCGCCCGAACGCATTTCACCGACCGCCAGTTCCATGGGAAAGGTCGAGCCGTCCTTGCGCCGCCCCACCACAAGACGCCCGACCCCGATGATCCGGCGTTCGCCGGTGGCCATATAGCGGGCCAGGAAGCCGTCATGCTGGGCGCTGTAGGGCTCGGGCATCAGCATGCTCACATTCTTCCCCACCGCCTCCTCCGCCCGGAAGCCGAACAGCTTTTCCGCCGTGGCGCTGAAGGATTGCATGATGCCGCAAATATCGATCACCACCATGGCGTCGGGCACGGTGTCGAGCACGGATTGCAGGTGCGCCTCGCGCTCCCGCAGCGCCAGTTGGGCGCTTTTCGCGGCCGTGATGTCGCGCGCGACCTTGGAGGCGCCGACCAGCACGCCGTCATCGTCATAAACCGGCGAGACCGTGACCGAGACGTCGATGGTCGCGCCGTCCTTGCGCCGCCGCCGGGTCTCGAAATGATCCACCTTCTCGCCCCGGCGGATTCGCGAGAGAATGTCCTGCTCCTCCTCTTCCAGCCCGGGCGGCAGCAGCAGGGCGATGGGACGGCCGATCATCTCTTCGGCCGCATAGCCGAAGATCGCCTGAGCCGCCCGGTTCCAGTCCGTCACGACGCCGCCTATCGTCTTGCCGATGATGGCGTCGTCCGAAGAGGCGACGATCGCGGCAAGGCGGGAATTGGCGCGTTGCTCAGAACGGCGCGCGCCCATGTCCAGCACAATGCCGTCAGCCGCCCCCGTTCCCGGCTTCGCCTGTCCCCGCATGCGCCGCCACAGAGCCCCGCCGGCGATCCGGAAATCCAGGTCGTGCATGTCCTCCCGGTAGAGACACATCTCCAGCGACCGTTCCATGGCGTCGCGGTCTTCGGCATGCACCAGGGCCAGGAATTCGCGGTGCGACAGATCCGGCTGCGGCGCGCCCAGCAGCGTCATCGCCCGCGGCGACAGGCGGACGCGACGCTCCGCCAGCCGCCAATGCCAGGTGCCCGTGCCGGACGCCTCCAGGGCGGCGGCCGGCGATGCCGGGATTTCAGGATTGGCGGTCATTGCCGGAAAGCCTATGCGCACCGCCCCAGAACCGCCAGACCGCTTGATCGGTGTCAAGGCGGCGGCGCGCCATCCGGTCCCCGACTAAGTAGATTTACTGAGGAGAAAGCCGAATATTTTTCCCAGGTCCGCCCCGCTACAAAGACGCGGTCAACCGCAAGGGAGCCTGGGATGTCGGCGCAGATGGAAATCGGAACCCCCGTGGCGGCCCGGATGGCGAGCCTGGACCAGCCCCTGCGGATGGCGGGCACCGTCATCCATGTCGGCGAAGGCCGCGAAATCTTCGCGGAAGGCGGCGATACCCATCTGTTCTACAAAGTGATCTCGGGCGTGGTGCGGGTCTGCCGCTTCCTCAATGACGGCCGCCGCCAGATCGAAGCCTTTCATGTCGCGGGCGAGGTCTTCGGCTTCGAACCGGGCGAGGCGCGTTCGCTGTCGGCGGAAGCGGTCGGCGATTGCAGCCTGGTGTCCTATCGTCGCAGCCATATCGAAACCCTGGCGCAGAAGGACCAGGCCGTCGCGCACCAGCTTTTCCAATATGTCCTGCAGAACCTGGCGCAGGCGCAGGGCCACGCCCTGGTGCTGGGACGCCGTGGCGCCGCGGAAAAGGTCGCGGCCTTCCTGCTGGGCTGGGCCCGGCATTCCCTGGACAAGAACGTGATCCATCTCGCCATGACCCGCCAGGACATTGCCGATTACCTGGGCCTGACCATCGAATCGGTTTCCCGCAGCCTGTCGCAATTCGAACGCGACGGCGTCATCGCCCTTCCCAATGCCCGCCAGGTGCGGATGCTGAACACAGACGCGCTTGAAGATCTGGTAGCCTGACCCCCCTTCCCCCCAAGGCCGCCCGATAACTGCGTCCCCGGTCTCAACGCCGGGGACGTTTTTTTATGCGCGACCGCGCGCGTTGATCGAAATCAACGCACGCGTTCCGGCCGGAAGCGAGACTTGGCGGGCAAGGAGATCATCATGTCGACAAACGAAATTGCCTTTCTCGCTTTGGTCATCTGTTCGCTGACGCTTTTCGCCGGCACCCTTGGCTGGGCCTCCTGGCTGGAAGCCCGCGCGACGAAAAAGAGACGCGAATGACCGTTCGCGATCATGCCGTCCGGCCGCGTCATGGCCGCCCGCAAGGCATCTGAACGGGCCTGGCCGAACGCCGGGCCCGTTCAAGCCATGTATTTTCCGCCATTGATGGACAGCGTCGCGCCCGTGATGAAGGCGGCGTGATCGGCGACCAGGAACAGCACGCCGCGCGCGATTTCTTCCGGTTCCGCCAGCCGTCCGAGCGGAACCCCCGCCTTGATGCCCTCCAGCACCTTGGCCGGCACGGCGCGCACCATTC
>JAATGA010000031.1 GCA_015654855.1 Rhodobacterales bacterium | reverse complement strand
GTGGCTCTTGGGGAAAAAGGGTTCAAGCCGAGCCATCTGCTCGTCAGTCAGCCAGTAGAGGTTGCTCATGGATCGGTCTCCTTGCGCAGCCTGAATCACGCCAACAACCTGAAATCAATAGGTCTGGAGCCTAGGCGCGCCAGTCGGGTATGATTTCTCTGTTGCAGTGCAATTTTTCGGATCGGGCCTTCAGGCTTGGTCACGCAGACCCAATAACTTCAAGGATTCGCGCAGGAAATTCTTTCAGAACAGAGGTCTACAACAGCGCCTGTCGATGATGTTCGCCCTCGGCGATTCAGCCGGCGTCGCGCTCGGCGATCCAGGCGTGGTCTGGGTGGTTTTTGAACCGCCATTTGCGAACCGGTCCGGCCATGACGTTCAGATAATACATTTCATAGCCATAGGGGGCGGCGCAGGGGTGGTGGCCCTTGGGCACCAGCACCACGTCGTGGTTCGAGATGCTGATTGTCTCGTCTAGGCTGCCGTCTTCGGTAAAGACGCGTTGATGGCCGTAGCCCTGTGCCGGGTTCAGCCGGTGATAATAGCTTTCCTCAAGATAGGTGATCTCGGGGAAGCGGTCCTCGTCATGGCGATGCGGCGGATAGCTCGACCAGTTACCGGCGGGGGTGAAGACCTCAGTAACCAGCAGGCTGTCGGCGACGTCGCGGCCCTCCATCGCGATGTTGTTGATGTGGCGGGTGTTGGCGCCCTTGCCGCGCGGGGTCAGCTCGATCCCTTCGGGGCCGAGACGGCGGGCCGGGTGGTGACCCGTGCCGGGGGCGGAACAGACGGCGAGAGTACAGGCGGTGGTGGCGCGCGCGCGCCAGCTTTGGCCCGGCGGGATATAGGCGCAATGCGGCGGGGTCTTGTCGAAGACATCGAGGCGGTCGCCCATCTCGCCGAAATCGAGGGTGTCGCAGGCGATCTCGGCCCGGCCCTCGACCAGGACGAGGATCGCCTCGGTGGTGCCGGTTGCCTCGGCAGCGGTGCCGCCCGGTTCCAGCCGGTAAAGCGCGAAACCCACATAGGACCAGCCGGGCGATTGCGGTCCGCGCGCGGCGGAAGGCGGGATGTCGTGAACCTTGCCGCGGGTGCCGATTGGTTTGCGCAGAAGGTCGGTCATGCCAGCCCCACCTCTGCTGCGGCGGATTTCAGGGTTTTCAGCCCGAGGCTTTGATACTCGAACGGATTGCGGACAGAGGGATCCTGCTCGGCCTCTATCACGATCCAGCCGTCGTAGCCGGCGTCTTTCAGGATACGCAGGAGAGGGGTGAAATCGACGCCGCCCTCTTCATCGCCCGGTACGGTGAAGACGCCGGCGCGCACGCCGTCCATGAAGGACAGGCCTCTCTCGCGAACGTCGCCCATCACGGCGGGGCGGACGTTCTTGGCATGGAAATGCGCAAGCCGCCCGACATGGACCCGCAAGGCTGGGGTCGGATCCTGCCCGTTCGAGCCGAAATAGTAATGCCCGGCATCGAAGAGCAATTTCGTCGCGGGACCGGTCGCGGCCATGAAGGCGTCGATCTCTGCCGGCGTCTCGACGACGGTGCCCATGTGGTGGTGATAGGCGAGCGCAATGCCCTCGGCGGCCAGCAGCCCGGCCAGTTCCTCGACCTTTGCGCCGAAGTCGCGCATGGCTTCCGGTGACAGAACGGGCGCGTTGTTCACGGGGCACGACAGGCCCTGGACCGAGTTCGAGGTCTCGCAGGCGATGCAGACCTTGCAGCCGTTGGCTTTCAGCTTGGCCAGATGCGGCTGGATCGCCTGCCATTCCTCGGCCACGGATTGGGTTAGCAGGTTCAGGGAATACCAGCCCGAGATGAAGCGCAGCCCGTATTGCCCAAGCAGGGCCTTCAGCGCGGCAGGGTCGTCGGGCCAGCGGTGGCCGTTCTCGATCCCGTCGAAGCCGATGCCGGAGGCCTCGCGCAGGATCTGTTCGGTCGGTATATGGGCGCCGAGGCTTTGGTCGTCGTCATTGGCCCAGGCGATGGGATTGGTGCCAAACTGGATCATCGTCAGTTCCGGTGCTGAAGGGCGGAGAGATAGGCGGCGCGGGCGGCATTGACCTGTGCCCGGCCGCTGGCTTCGGGGACGGCGACATCCCACCAGTGGCCGCCATGGGGCGTGCTGGGATAGGGGTCGGTGTCGATCACCACGACGTAAGGGCCGGGCGCGAATTTCGCCCGCGCGAGGGCGGCGTCGAGGTCTGTAATCGAGCCGACATGCTCGGAGGTGGCCCCGAGCGAGCGCGCATGGGCGGCGAAGTCGATGGCCGAGGGGTTCACGGCGAAGGCGTCCTTCAACAAGTTGTTGAACTCTGCCCCGCCGGTGGCGATCTGCAGCCGATTGATGCAGCCATAGCCGCGATTGTCGGTCAGGACGACGGTGATCCTGATCCCCATCATCGCGGCAGTGGCGAGCTCGGAATTGGCCATCATATAGCTTCCGTCGCCGATGATGCAGACGACATCGCGGTCGGGTTGGGCCATCTTGATGCCCATCGCGCCGGCGATCTCGTATCCCATGCAGGAGAAGCCGTATTCCATGTGATAAGCGCCGGGGCGGGGGGCTTTCCAGAGCTTGTGCAGTTCGCCCGGCATGGTGCCGGCGGCGGACATGACCACAGTATCGCGGCCGGAGGCACGCTGGACGGCGCCGATCACCTGGCTGTCGGTGGGCAAGGCATTGGCATCCGCAGGGGCCGCGGTCAGCGGGTCGACGGCGGCGAACCATGCCGGTTTCAGCCCGATATCAGGGGGCGGCGCGCGATGGCCGCCCAGGGCCGCCGACAGGGCCTGCAACGCCACGAGCGCATCGGCACAAAGCGGCTCTGCCCCGTGCTTCATCGCATCATAGGCCGCGACATTGACCGAGACGAGACGAGCCTCGACCGGGAAGAGCGTCCAGGAGCCGGTGGTGAAGTCCTGAAACCGCGTTCCTACGCCCAGCACCAGATCGGCTCCGGCGCAGACCGTGTTGGCTGAAGAGGCACCCGTTACGCCCACCGGGCCGAAGTTCAGCGGGTCATCCCAGGGCAAAGCGGATTTTCCGGCCTGGCTTTCGACGACCGGAATGCCATGGCGGCTGGCGAAATCCTGTAGCGTGGGCGCCGCGCCGGAATAATGCACGCCGCCCCCCGCCACTATGACGGGGCGTTTCGCGGCGCGGATCAGATCGGTGACGCGGGCGAGTTCATGAATATCGGGCTCAGGCCGGCGGATGCGCCAGACTTTCGGGGTGAAGAAGGCTTCGGGCCAGTCATGCGCCTCGGCCTGCACATCTTGGCAGAAGGCCAGCGTCACAGGGCCGCAATCGGCGGGATCGGTCATCGTGCGCATCGCGCGGGGCAGGGCGGTCAGCAGTTGTTCAGGCCGGGTGACCCGGTCGAAATAGCGGCTGACGGGTTTGAAGCAGTCGTTGACCGTGACGGTGCCGTCGCCCCAATCCTCGAGCTGTTGCAGCACCGGGTCCGGGCCGCGCCCGGCGAAGACGTCGCCCGGGATCAGCAGGATCGGCAGGCGGTTGACATGGGCAAGTGCGGCAGCGGTGACCAGATTGGCCGCGCCCGGGCCGATCGAGGTTGTGACCGCCATCGCCCGTCTGCGACCCGACTGCTTGGCGTACGCGATAGCGGCATGGGCCATGGTCTGTTCGTTGTGTCCGCGCCAGGTGCGCAGACGGTCACGCTCGGCGTAAAGCGCCTCGCCGATGCCGGCCACATTGCCATGGCCGAAGATGGCCCATACGCCGGCGATGAAGGGTTCTCCGTCTTCGGTCATCTGGGCGGAAAGCCAGCGCATCATCGCCTGTGCGGCCGTAAGCCTGATCGTGGTCATGCGACGCTCCTTTTCACGGCTGTGCGGGCCTTGTCCCAGATCGCGCAGAGGCGCGCGTAATTGTCGGCCATCATCGCAATGGCCTCTTCGTCGCCGATCCGGCATGCCAGCCATGCCTCGGCCGCCGCACCGAAGAGGGTGCGGCCGACGGCAAAGCCCTTGACCAGCGGGAACCGCGCCGCCACGGCGAAGCTGTCGGCCAACTCTGCCTCCTCGGCGGCAAGGCCGAGGACAACGATGCCACGGGTATGCGGATCGTTGCGGGTGATCGCATCACAGGCCTTCGCCCAGGCGCTGTCGGAGGTCATCGGTTCCAGCTTCCACCAATCAGGGAAAACGCCGATGTCGTAGAAGCGCTGGATCAGCGCGGCCGCGGTGTCGTCATCAACCGGAGCGACCTTGGAGGGGATGATTTCCAGAAGGAATTCCAGCCGGTTGCGCCGGGCGGCGGCGAAAAGGCGGGTGATCGTTGCCTCCTGATTCATGCGGGTCGCATCATCGTCGTCGGGGTGGCAGAAGCACAGGACCTTGACGACATGGTCGAGCGGCCATTCGGAAAGCTCGCCGAAATCGGGGCCGAGTTCCGGTTCGAGCCGCAGGGGCCGCGAGCCGGGCCATTCGGCCGGCCGGCCGATCCACAACCCCCGGCCGGCGGCGGCCTGCAACGCATCCTGCCCCAGACGGTTGTCGCAGAGGATCCCGTATCCATGCCGACCCGCCGCGACACGGGTCGTGGCCTCCAGCGCCAGAAGCTTGAAGGTGCCGATCCGGGCCGGGGTGGCGCCGGGCAGATCCTCCATCTGCATCCGGTGGTCGAAGGCGAAGACGCGCATTTCCGGCCAGTCGCCCTTGCGGGTGGTGGACCAGTGGATCTGTTCGAGTGCCGCATCCTTGCGAAGCGCCGGGGTGGCGACGCCGCGGGTCAGGAAGAACTGCAGTTCCTCCCAGCTGGGATAGGCGGGGGTGCAGCCGTGGCGGCTGACCGCGAAGGCGCCGCAGGCATTGGCATAGGTCAGGGCCGTCGGCCAGTCGGCGCCGTCGAGCCAGCCTTTCAGCAGGCCGGCCATGAAGCCGTCGCCGGCGCCGAGGACGTTGAAAACCTCGATGGGAAAGCCGGGGCCGGATTCGCCGTCGTCAAGGCTGTCGGGGATCGGACCGGCGAAGGCGGCCGCGCCCATCGGGCCGCGCTTGCAGACGAGCGTGGCGGCCGAGACCGCCCGCACCGCACGCAGCGCCGCGATGGTGTCGGTGGTGCCGCCGGCGATGTGGAATTCCTCTTCGGTGCCCACGATCAGGTCGAAGAGAGGCAGGGTCGATTGCAGTTTCGCGGTGACCTCGGGGCTGGCGATAAAGCGGTTTTCTCCGTCGCCATGGCCCGAGAGGCCCCAGAGATTGGGGCGGAAGTCGATGTCGAGCGCGGTGCGTGCGCCGCCTTCGCGCGCGAGGCGCAAGGCCTTCAGAACCGCGGCCGCGGTATCGGGGTGCGACAGATGGGTGCCGGTCGCCACGACTGCGCGGGCGCGGGCGATGAAGGCGGGGTCGATGTCGCCCTCTCGCAGACCCATGTCGGCGCAGTTCTCGCGATAGAAGATCAGCGGAAAACGCACCCTGTCGCGGATGCCGAGCAGGACCAGCGCGGTCAGCCGCTCTGGATCAGTGACCACGCCGCTGGTGTCCACTCCCTCGCGCGCCAGTTCCTCGCGGATGAAGCGGCCCATGTGTTCGTCGCCGACCCGTGTGATCAGCCCGGTGCGAAGCCCCAGTCGCGCCGCGCCGGCGGCGATGTTGGTGGGGCTGCCGCCGATGTATTTCTTGAACGATGCCATGTCTTCCAGCCGGCCGCCGACCTGGGCACCGTAAAGGTCGACCGAGGATCGCCCGATGGCGATAAGATCCAGCGTGGTCACACCGTCCCCCCTAGGCTGCCTTCCAGCGCGGCAAGCTCTTGCCCGCCGGCCATGAGGTCCTGAAGTTCTTCCGGCGTGATCTGGCCACGCACGGCGGTTCCGAGGGTTTTCCCCCGGTTCAGCACGGTGAAGCGGTCGCCCACTGCCAGCGCATGGCGGACGTTATGGGTAATGAAAACCACGCCGATGCCCTTCTTGCGCACCTTGTCGATGGTGGCGAGCACGTTGGCCGTCTGGCGCACGCCGAGCGCCGAGGTCGGTTCGTCAAGGATCAGCACCTTGGCGCCGAAATAGACGGCGCGGGCAATGGCGACAGTCTGCCGTTCGCCCCCCGACAGGGTGCCGACCGCCTGGCCGGGCTCTCGCAGGTTGATGCCCATGCGGCGCATCTCTTCCATGGTCACGTCATTGGCGTGCTTCATGTCCATGAACCGCAGGGGGCCGATGCGCCGCTGCGGCTCGCGCCCCATCCAGAAGTTGCGGGCGACCGACATCAGCGGGATCATCGCCAGATCCTGGTAGACGGTGGCGATCCCGGCCTCCATCGCGTCGCGCGGGCTGCCGAAGCTCATCGGCGCGCCCTGAAAGCGGATCTCGCCGGTTGTCGGTTTGTGGACGCCCGCCATTGTCTTGATGAAGGTCGACTTGCCAGCGCCGTTGTCGCCCAGAAGGCAGTGGCATTCGCCCGGGCGGACATCGAAGGACACCTTGTTCAGCGCGATCACCGGCCCGAACTGCTTGCGGATGTCGACCATCTCGATGATCGGGTTTTGGTCATAGGAAGACATCAGCGCTCTCCCGTGATCATGCGGCGGATATAGGTGTTCAGGATGACGGCGAGGATCAGGATCGTGCCGAGGAAGACCCGGAAGAGCGAGCTTTCCGCGCCCGAGAAGAACAGCCCCTGCTGCACCACCCCGAAGATCAGCGCCCCAAGCGCCGCCCCGATGACCGAGCCGTAGCCGCCGGTCAGCAGGGCACCGCCGATGACGACACAGATGATTGCCTCGAATTCCTTCAACAAGCCCCGGTCGGCAGCGGCCGAGCCGAATTCCATCACCTGGCAACTGGCGAAGACGCAGGCGCAGAAGGCGGTAAACATGAACATCAGCACCTTCACCCGGTTGACGGGCACGCCCACATAGCGGGCCGCCACGGGGTCGCCGCCCGCGGCAAAGATCCAGTTGCCAAAGCGGGTGCGGGTCAGGACAAGATGTCCGCCCACCACAAGCACGATGGCCCAGACGATCAGCATCGACACGCCCGCAATCACCGGCTGGCCGGCCTTCTGGCCCTGCGCAAAGGTCGCGATCCAGCCGTTCTGGCCCATCCAGGTGAAAAACCCGGTCAGGATTTTGCCGCCGAAGAGTGGTGCGAGCCAGTCGCCCTCGGCCGCCTCTTTCACACCGCCGATGATGGTCTGGCGCGTGGTCAGGATCGACAGCCAGATCGTCAGCCCGCGCAGGATGTAAAGCGAGGCGAGCGTCACGATGAAGCTGGGCAGGCCGGTGCGGATCACCAGAAAGCCGTTCATCGCGCCGATGACGATGCAGACGGCGAATGAGGTGATGATGGCCGCCCAGACCGGCCAGCCCCATTGCACGGCAAGGATGGCGATGACCGTTCCGGAAAAGCCAATCATCGAGCCGAGCGACAGGTCGAATTCGCCGGCGATCATCAGCAGGCATGCACCGACGGCGAGCACGGCGAACTGGGCCGAGACCACGCTCCAGTTCTCGATACCCTGTGGTGCGAACATGCCGCTGTTTCCTGCAATCAGCAGGAAGAAGACAAAGACCAGGATCGTGCCCATGCTCGCGCCCAACTCGGGCCGGATCAGGGCGCGGCGAAATTTCGAGACTTCCTGAAGGCGCTCGTCCGTCATGGCGGTTCTCTCATTTGAAAGGAAAAAATGCCGGGGCGGGCCGGATATAAGGGGGCCGCCGCCCCGGCGGGTCACGGATCTAGCGGTAGGTGCCCGCCTGAGCCTCGACCTTTGCAATATTGGCCTTGGTAATGAAGCCCGGCCCCGAGTTGACCGAATTCGGCGGGATCACGCCATGGCGGGCATAATTGGTCAGGAAGACCACCGGCAGATAGCCCTGCAGGAAGGGTTGCTGGTCGATCGCAAATTCGATGGTGCCATCCTTGATCGCCTTCGAGATCTCGGCGTCAAGATCGAAGGTGCCGAAGTGGATCTGGCCGGCTTTGCCCGAGTCGTGCAGCGCTGCGATGGTTGGATCGGCGGCGTTGGGACCCAGGGTGATGATGCCGTTGGTATCGGGGTTCGCAGTCAGATACGCCGAAACCTTGTTCTTGACCTCGGCCGGGTCCATGCCGCTGTCGATCATCTGGTTGCCGAGTGGCACGCCGATACCGTCTGCATAGCCCTGGCAGCGTTCGACCGAGGCCGGGTTGGTGATGTAGTGGTTGACGCAGACGAATTTCGTCACGCCCTCGGCCTTGGCGCGGGTTCCGGCCGCCTTGCCGGCATCGTATTCAGGCTGGCCGACGTGCATCAGCGCACCGAGCTTTGCTGATTGGTCGATGGTGCCCGAGTTGACGGTGATCACGGGGATGCCCTGGCCGACGGCGGCAGAGATCGGGCCTTCCAGCACGTTGTAATCGGCGATGGTGACGATGATCCCC
>JAATGA010000060.1 GCA_015654855.1 Rhodobacterales bacterium | reverse complement strand
CGCCGCCGCCCAGGCGGTGCTGGAGGAACTGGCGGCGGATGCCGCTGCCGGGCATCCGGGCATTGTCGGCGCGGTCGAGGCCGGGGCCTCCGGTCCGCGCCTTGCCGCACCGCTTTCCTGGTCGGGGCTGGTGCTGCGCCCCGGTCCCGGGCGGGGACTGCTGCTGCCCGATGGCGAGGGCGGCGCGGGCGAGGCGGTGGCGCTGATGGCCCCCAGCGGGGCGGGCAAATCCTCGCTGCTGGCGGCACTTGCCGGGCTTGTTCCGGTGGCGGCGGGGCGGGTGACGATGGGCGGCGTGACGCTCGACACCGAAAGCGCGCCGCGCATCCGGGCGGCGCTTGGCTGGCTGCCGCAGACGCCCCGCTTTCCCGCCGAAAGCCTGCGGGCCTTTCTGACCGGTGGGGCGGATCTGCCCGAGGACGTGCTGACGGATGCGCTTGCCCTTGCGTGCGCGGAGGGGGTCGTGGCGGCGCTGCCCCAGGGCCTCGCCACCCGGCTGGGTGAGGCGGGGGGCGGGGTGTCGGGCGGCGAGGCGCGCCGGCTGACGCTTGCCCGTGCGCTGATCGCGCCGCCGGCGGTGTTGCTGGCCGATGAGCCGACATCCGACCTGGACCCGGAGGCGGCACGGGCGGTGACGGCGGCGCTGCTGAACTTGCGCGCGCGAGGCACGGCGCTGCTGGTCGCGACCCACGACGCGGCCCTGGCCGGGGCGATGGACCGCAGAATCGAATGGCGCGCGGACGGAGCGGCCAGGGTCTGCGACGTGGCTGCCGACCGGACTGCGGCCGACAGGGGCGCCGGGCAGGCGGCCGCCCCCGACCCGGCGGGCGAGAACGTCACGGAACAAGGGGCTCCCGGATGACCCGCCTCGCCCCCCTGATCCGCGAGATGCGCGCGGCCGCCCCTCGCCGCTTCGCCGCAGCGGCGCTGCTGACCGCGCTGGTCCCCCTTGCGGGCATGGCGCTGATGGGGTTGTCGGGCTGGTTCATCGCGGCATCGGCCATCGCCGGTCTCGCCGGGCTGGGTCAGGTCTTCGACTTCCTGCGCCCCTCGGCTGTGATCCGGCTGCTGACGCTCGGCCGGTCGGCCAGCCGTTATGGCGAGCGGCTGACGGGCCACGACGCCACCCTTCGCGCGCTGGAGGCGTTGCGGCTGCGGCTTTACGCCACGATGCGCCGGGCAGGCCCCGGGGAACTGGCGCGGCTCCATTCGGCGCAGGCGCTGAACCGGCTGACGGCGGATGTCGAGGCGGCCGAGGGGCTGCTGATCCGTCTGGTCTTTCCCGCCATCGCCACGGCGGTGGCGCTGGTCGCGGGCGGCGCGGGTCTGTGGCTGACGGCAGGGGGAGTCGTGGCGCTGGCGGTGGTCGCTGTCCATGCGGCGACGGTCGCGGTGCTGCTGCGGCTGGCCGGGCAGGGGCCGCGCAACCAGGCGCGCCGGCACGAGGCAGCGCTTCAGGATATCCGCGCCCGCACCGCCGAAACCCTGTCGCTGCGCGCCGATCTGCTGATGCAGGGGCGACTGCCCACCCATCTGGCGCGGATCCGCGATGCCGTTACGCGGGCCGAAGCGGCGCGCGCCGCTCTCGACCGCTGCGAAAGGTTGGCGGGGCTGGCGCTGTCGGCCGGCGCGGCACTGGCGGTGGCGGCGGTGCTGATCGCCGGGCGACGGCTGGAGGCGCCCTGGCTGCTGCTGTCCGTGCTCGTCGCGCTCAGCATGTCGGAAGCCCCGCGCCTGTTGTGGCGCGGCCTGGCGGAACGGGGGCGGATCGAACTCGCGGCCCGCCGCCTGGCCCCGAAGATCCCCGCCGTGCCGGACGCCCGTCCCGCGCCGGCCCCGCATCCCGGCACGTATGCCGGCCCGGTGCTGCGGCTCGACGGGGTGACGGTCGCGCGCCCGGGGGGGCGGACGGCGCTGTTCGCGCCCCTTGACCTGACGGTCGGGCGAGGGGCGGTGCTGGGGATCGAGGCACCCTCGGGCGCGGGGAAATCGACGCTGCTCGCCGCCATTGCGGGCCTCGCCCCGCCGCTTGTCGGGCGGATCGGGCTTTTGGGCCAGCCGCTGGCCGCCTGGCCGGAAGCTGCCTTGCGGGATCGCGTGACCCTGGTGCCGCAATGCCCGGCGCTGATCGGCGGCACGATCAGGGAGAACCTTGCGCTCGTCGCACCCGATGCGACGGCGGCCCGGATGCGCGCGGCGCTCGACCACGTGGCGCTGTGGCCGGCGCTCGCTCCGCGAGGCGGACTGGACCTGCCTTTGGGCGAACGGGGCGCGGGCCTGTCGGGGGGCGAGCAGCGCCGGCTGGCGCTGGCCCGCGCGATTCTGCGACGGCCGGATCTGCTGTTGCTGGACGAGCCCACGGCAGGGCTGGATGCGGCGACGGCGGAAGCGGTCCTGGCGGGCATACGTGCGGCCCTGCCCCAGGCCGCCATCGTCATCGTGTCGCATCGCACGGGCGATATGGCGGGACCAGGACAAATTGTCCGACCCACCCTCCCGCAGGTGTGATCGCCGGTTTGATGCAAATCAAATCCATGTTCAACTGACGGTGCGATCTGCATTTCTGACAAGGGCTTCGGCCCCAGGGTAAAGGAGCAGCTCTATGGAGTTGGATGTCGTCGATCTGTCGCGACTGCAATTCGCCGCGACGGCAATGTATCACTTCCTCTTCGTCCCCCTGACGCTTGGCATCTCGATCCTCTGCGCGGTGATGGAGACGGTCTATGTCATGACCCGTCGTCCGATCTGGCGGCAGATGACCAGGTTCTGGGGCACGCTTTTCGGCATCAACTTCGTGCTGGGTGTGGCGACGGGTATCACCATGGAGTTCCAGTTCGGGATGAACTGGAGCTATTACAGTCATTACGTCGGCGACATCTTCGGTGCACCTCTGGCGATCGAGGGGCTGATGGCCTTCTTCCTGGAGGCGACCTTCGTCGGGTTGTGGTTCTTCGGCTGGGACAAGCTGTCGGCGCGGGCGCATTGCATCGTCGGCTGGCTGGTGGCCATGGGGTCCAACTTCTCGGCTCTGTGGATCCTGATCGCCAACGGCTGGATGCAGAACCCGGTCGGCGCGGTCTTCAACCCCGATACCATGCGGATGGAGATCGACAATTTCTTCGAGGTCCTGTTCAACCCGGTGGCCCAGGCGAAATTCGTCCATACTGTCAGCGCGGGCTATGTGACGGCGGCGATCTTCGTGATCGGCGTTTCGGCCTGGTATCTGCTGAAGGGGCGGCATATCGAACTCGCCCGCCGATCCATCGCGGTCGGGGCGAGCTTCGGTCTGGCGGCGGTTCTGTCGGTCATCGTTCTGGGCGACGAATCGGGTTATGAGTCGACGCTGAACCAGAAGATGAAACTCGCTGCGATCGAGGCGATGTGGGACACCGAACCTGCCCCTGCCTCGTTCACCCTGGTGGGCATTCCCGACCAGGCGGCGCGCGAGACGAAATACGCCATCCACATTCCCTGGGCGATGGGTCTGATCGGCACGCGCTCGCTGACCGAGGAAATCACCGGGATCAAGGATTTGGTGGTTCAGTCCGAGGCGCGTATCCGTTCGGGCGTCCTCGCCTGGGACGCGCTGCAAACCATCCGCATCGAGCGCGGCAATACGCCGCCCGAGGTTCGCAAGGCGTTCGAGGATAACGGCGGCAACCTCGGCTTCGGCCTTCTGCTGATGCGTTATGTCGAGGATCCGCGCCAGGCCACCGACGAACAGATCGCCAAAGCGGCCTGGGATACGGTGCCGACGGTCTGGCCGATGTTCTGGACCTTCCGCATCATGGTGGGTTGCGGCTTCCTGATGCTGGGCTTCCTCGCCTGGACTTTCTGGGTGACGAACTTCCGCAGCGGGCGCTATCCGACCTGGCATCTGCGGCTGGCCGTGGCGATGATCCCGATCCCGTGGATCGCCGCCGAAACCGGCTGGTTCGTAGCCGAGTTCGGGCGTCAGCCCTGGACGGTCGACGGGGTGCTGCCAACCTTCCTGTCGGTCAGCCATCTGTCGGCGCTGGATCTGCTGATCACGCTCGTCGGGTTCGTCGCGCTCTATACGACGCTGCTGGTGATCGAGGTCCGGCTGATGCTTGCCGCGATCCGCAAGGGGCCGCATCAGGATGTGGCCGAAACCGATGCCTGGGACGCTGTCCACCGCGCCCGCCTGTCGGGCAAACCCGACGCCTTTCCTGCGGAGTGACCCGAGATGATCCTGCATGAACTGATAAGCTACGACATTCTGCGCCTGATCTGGTGGGTGCTGCTGGGAGTGCTGCTGATCGGCTTTGCCCTGACGGACGGGTTCGACCTTGGGGTTGGCGCCCTGCTGCCCTTCGTCGCGAAAACCGATGTGGAGCGGCGTGTCGCCATCAACACCATCGGCCCGGTGTGGGAAGGTAACCAGGTCTGGCTGATCCTGGGCGGGGGCGCGATCTTCGCCGCCTGGCCGCCGCTTTACGCGGTCAGCTTTTCCGGCTTCTACCTTGCGATGTTCCTGGTGCTGGCGGCGCTGATCCTGCGCCCCGTCGGCTTCAAATACCGCAACAAGCGCGAAAGCGCTGTCTGGCGGCGGAACTGGGACTGGGCCCTGTTCGTCGGCGGCGCTGTGCCTGCGCTGGTCTTCGGCGTGGCGGTCGGCAATGCGTTGCAGGGCGTGCCCTTCGGGCTGACCGATACGCAGATGCCGATCTATCCCGGCAATGCGATCCTGAAACTGCTGTGGCTGCTGAACCCCTTCGCGCTGCTGGCGGGTGTCGCGTCCTTCGCGATGCTGCTGACCCATGGCGCGGCCTGGCTGTCGTTCAAGGCCGAGGGGCCGGTCGCGATCCGCGCCCGCAAGATCGGCGCGGTCTCGGGGCCGGTGGCGATTGCCGCCTTCCTGCTGGCCGGGGTCTGGCTGGCCTTCGGGATCACCGGCTTCCGCTACGTGGGCGCGGTCGATCCGCTCGGGCCCTCGAACCCGCTGCTGACGGAAATGGTCCGCGAGGGGTCATGGATCGGCGCCTATTCCGAGCGGCCCTGGATCATCGTTGCGCCGATCCTTGGCGTGCTGGGTATCCTTGGCGCCACACTCGGTCTGCGGGCAGGGCGCGAGGGGCTGGCGCTTCTGTCCTCGAAACTTGGGATCTTCGGCGTGATCTCGACGGTCGGGCTGACGATGTTCCCGTTAATCCTGCCCTCGACCCTGCAGCCCGGCGCCTCGCTGACGGTGTGGAACGCCTCGTCCTCGCATCAGACGCTGTTCATCATGCTGGTCTGCACGGTGATCTTCCTGCCGCTGATCCTGATCTACACCGCCTGGGTCTATAAGGTGCTGTGGGGCAAGGTCGGCGCGGAGGAGATCGAAAAGAACCCCAACGCCTACTGAAAGGAGCCTGAGATGTGGTATTTCGCCTGGGCCCTCGGCCTGCCTGTTGCGGCGATGTTCGCGGTCATCAACGCGATGTGGCTGGAAATGCGCGGCGACCGCGCCCTGACCGGCGACGCGCGCGACGAGTGATCCTCGTCCGAACGATACGAAGGGGGCTGCGGGAAACCGCGGTTCCCTTTGTCATTTTCGCGCGCTATCCCTGTCGCCATGGCCCCGCGCATCACCCCCGATTTCAGTTTCGAGACCGCCGCCCTCGCGCGCGGCAGAACCCGCATCGCCGGGGTGGACGAGGTCGGGCGCGGCCCGCTCGCCGGGCCGGTGACAGCGGCCGCCGTGGTGCTGGACCCGGCCGCCATTCCGCCGGGCCTGGCCGACAGCAAGGCGCTGAGTGCCGCCGCCCGCGATCGGCTGTTCGGCCAGATCATGGCGACGGCGGATGTCTGCGTCGCCCATGCCTCGGTCGAGGAAATCGACGCGCTGAACATCCTTCAGGCCAGTTTCCTTGCCATGACCCGCGCGGTGGCGGGGCTGTCCTGCGCGCCCGATCATCTGCTGATCGACGGCAACCGCCTGCCGCGTGACCTGCCCTGCGGGGCCGAGGCAATCGTCAAGGGCGATGCCCGCTGCCTGTCGATCGCCGCCGCCTCGATCGTGGCCAAGGTCGTGCGGGATCGCCTCATGGTGGATTTGGCGCAACAATACCCCGGCTACGGCTGGGAGGCGAACGCGGGTTACCCGACGCCGGCGCATCGCGAAGCGCTTCTAAATCTTGGTGTGACCCCCGCGCATAGGCGTTCCTTCGGCCCCGTCCACAAGATCTTGTATCAAGATGTTTCTATAACCCCTTGATTCAAAAAAGAATTTGACGCCGAATCGCCTCTGCCCCATCCTTTGTCACACCAAAGCGGCACAAGACCGCGGGGACAGAGGCAGAACATGGCGACCAGAACCAAGCCGGTGGCGGACCCTGCGGGGGCGCTTCCGCTGAACCAGATACTTGCGGGCGACTGCATCGAGGCGATGAACGCTCTGCCCGAGGGCAGTGTCGATCTCGTCTTCGCCGACCCGCCCTACAACCTGCAACTGAAGGGCGAGCTGCACCGGCCCGACAACAGCAAGGTCGATGCGGTCGACGATCACTGGGATCAGTTTTCGTCCTTTGCCGTCTATGACGACTTCACCCGCCGCTGGCTGGCCGCCGCCCGCCGCATCCTGAAGCCCAACGGGGCGATCTGGGTGATCGGATCCTACCACAACATCTTTCGCGTCGGTGCGGCGATGCAGGATGCGGGATATTGGCTGCTGAACGATGTGGTCTGGCGCAAGTCGAACCCGATGCCCAACTTCCGCGGCAAGCGGCTGACTAACGCCCATGAGACGCTGATCTGGGCGTCGAAGGGCGAGAATGCGAAATACACCTTCAACTACGAGGCGCTGAAGGCGCTGAACGAAGGGGTGCAGATGCGGTCGGACTGGGTGATCCCGCTCTGCACCGGGCATGAGCGGCTGAAGGATGCCAATGGCGACAAGGCCCATCCGACGCAAAAGCCCGAGGCTCTGCTGCACCGGGTGATCCTGGCCACGACCAATCCGGGCGACGTGATCCTCGACCCGTTCTTCGGCACCGGCACGACCGGGGCGGTGGCCAAGATGCTCGGTCGCGATTTCATCGGGATCGAGCGGGAAGAGGCTTACCGCACCGTCGCCGCCGAACGCCTGGCGCGCGTGCGCAAGTTCGATGCCTCGGCGCTGGAGATCACCGGCTCGAAACGGTCCGAGCCCCGTGTGCCCTTTGGCCAGGTGGTGGAACGCGGCATGTTGCGCCCGGGCGAGGTGTTGGAATCCCCGCGCGGCCAGATGGCCCGTGTCCGCGCCGACGGCACGCTGGTCGGCGACCGGATGACCGGATCCATCCACCAGGTCGGCGCCGCCTGCGAGGGCGCGCCCTCGTGCAACGGCTGGACCTACTGGCATTTCAAGCGTGACGGCAAGCTGATCCCGATCGACATGCTGCGCCAGCAGATCCGCGCCGAGATGGAAGCGCAGGACCGCCGCCCCAACTGAATCCCCGCGACAGGGACAATCGACGCCTGCGCGCGCAGTCCGCCTGCCGCGCCACTGCCCCGCCATGTCCGCATGGCGGGGCCTTTTCCTTGGCATGTGTCGGATAAAGGAAAGGGGGCTTTCCGCCCCCCTCTTGGCCTGCGGCCAATTCACCCCCTGAGGATATTTTCGCAGAGAGGATGGGGGAAGAGGGGCAGGGTCAGAGTTTTCCGCTCGAGCCGAGAGCGGGGGAGGCGCGGTCAGTCGAGAGGGCGCTGCGCGAGAAGAGGATGGGGGTGCGCAGGCCCGGCACGCCCTCGGGCGTGATCTTCATGCCGCGATGCGCGATCTGTTCGTCGGCCAAAGCGTCGGCCACGGTATTGATCGGCCCGCCGGGCACGCCGTTCGCCTCCATCGCCGCGATCAGATCGTCGCGACCGCGTTGCTCGGTGCGCTCGATCAGGATCGCCACCAGCGCCTCGCGATGCGCGACGCGGGCGGGGTTTGTCGCGTAGTCGGGGTTCTCGGCCAGACCGGGCAGGTCCAGCGCCCGGCAGAGGCCGGCGAACTGCCGGTCGTTGCCACAGGCGACGGCGAGATGGTCGTCGGCACAGCGCAGCAGCTCGTACGGGGCGATCGAGGGGTGGGCGTTGCCCATGCGCTGCGGCGTGGCACCGGTGGCCAGGTAGGAGGAGGCCTGGTTGGCCAGGGAGCCGAGCAGACTGGACAGCAGGTTGACCTCCACCCGCTGGCCGTGGCCGGTCGTCTCTCGGGACCGCAGCGCGGCGAGGATGCCGATGGCGGCGTCCTTGGAGGTGAGGACGTCGACGAGTGCGACGCCCACCTTCATGGGCGCGCCGTCGTGCTCGCCGGTGATGCTCATCAGGCCGCCGACGGCCTGGACCAGGAAGTCGTAGCCGGGCAGGTCGGCACCCTCCCCCGAGCCGAACCCGGTGATCGAGCAGTAGACCACGCCCGGGTTGTCGGCGGAGACCTCGGCGTAGCCCAAGCCACGGCGGTCGAGTGCGCCGGTCCTGAAGTTCTCCACCACGACGTCGGCGCGGCCGGCCAGCTCCCGGGCCAGGACCAGGTCGGCCGGGTCGTCGAGATCGAGG
>JAATGA010000235.1 GCA_015654855.1 Rhodobacterales bacterium | reverse complement strand
GCGAGATTGCGGACGAAAGCGCGGGTCGCCTGGACGCGCGGGCCTTCGCTGCCATCCATGTTCAGCGGCAGACCCAGCACGATCCCGGCGACGTCGCGCCAGGCCAGCAGCGCCAGCAGCGCCTGCGCGTCGGGGGTGAACTTCACCCGGCGGATCACCTCGGTTGGCGTCGCGACCACCCGCCGCAGATCCGAGATCGCGACGCCGATGGTCTTGTCGCCGAAGTCGAGCCCGGCGATTGCGCGGTTCGGCGGCAGGGCGGCGGCGAAGGCCGCGATATCCTCGCAGATCATTCGGCCACCCCGGCGGTCTCGGCCGCCTCGCGCACCAGGGCCAGATCGGCGGGGCGGTCGGCAAAGCGGGTCTGCGCCTCGCCCCAGATCGCGCGGGCGCGGTCCTTGTCGCCCAAAATTCCCAGAGAGGAGATCAGCCGCGCCCATTCCGGTGCGGTGCCGCCCTCGGCCGCGAGCCGCGCAATCAGCCCGTCGACCATGCCGCGAATCATCTCCTGCCGTTCGGCCGGGGTCATATCGCCGGCCGCGTCGATTTCGGCATCCGTCGGCCCGGCCAGCGGCGCGGCCTCGGGCGGCAGTTCGTAGTTCACGCCGGCGCGCCAGGCGGTATCGCGGATCTGCGCCCGGATCGGCGCGACCCATGGCGCGTCGGGCGGGCTTTCCTCCAGCAGCGGCCGCCACAGCCGAAAGGCCTGATCCGGCCGGCCGATCTGGTCGAACATCAGGCCGGAGTAGTAGCGCGCCGTGCCGTTGCGCGCGTCGAGCGTCAGGGCGCGGACCAGCACCGCCTCGGCCTCCGGCGAGACATAGCCGCCGGTCGCGAGGATCATCATCTCGGCCAAAGCCGCCTGATCCTCGGCCGTGGCCGCATCGCCCTTTGCCGCGACAAGCCGTGCCTGCGCCTCTTTCGCCGCGACGAAATTGCCGAGCGCCGCCTCGTTGCGGGCCAGCAGTTCCAGCCCGCGCGTATCGTCGGGACGCGCCGCGACCGTGGCGCGCAACTTGTCCATCAGGGCGAGAAAATCGGGGCTGGCCTCCGCTGCGGGCCGGGCGGGGGCCTCTTTCTCGGCGCGAGCCTGATCGGGCCGGGTCTTGCGGAACTCTTCCGAAGCGGCGATGCGCCTTGCCAGCGGAAGGTCCGGGTAGCCCGGCGCGCCGATCCACAGATAGCCGCCGAAGGATCCTGCCAGCACCAACCCGGTCAGGGGCAGCGCCCAGGCGGCATTCCCTGCCGTCGCCCCCGCCTCGCCACGCGCCGCGCGATCGGCGTCGAGGATGCGGCGCGACACTTCGGTGCGCACGCGGCCCGCATCTTCGGCGCCGATGACCCCGCGCGCGAGGTCGCGGTCGACCTCGGCCAGCTGGTCGCGATAGATCGCGGTGCGGTCGCCCGCGATCCCCGCCCCCCGCCGCATCGCAAGGCAGATCATCAGCCCCGCGGCCAGCGCCATCGCCCCCGCGACGATCCAGAACCCCATTCCGGCACCCCTTTTGTCCTGTCCGGGATGTAGCCTGTCCCGCCCCTCGGCAAAAGAGGCGATGCGCCGCAGGCATGGCCGCCATGCGAGCGCACATGCGACGCGGGTCATGTCGCAATTTTCCCGATTGTGACGCTCGCTGGCGCGGATAAAACTCGGCCCCGATCCAGACATGGCCCTATGCGGGAATAAGGACGGCCCATGAAACGCTATTCGGTCTTTGCCATCGCGCGCGAAGCTCTTCGCTGGCATCAGGGGTGGGAAAGGGCCTGGCGTTCGACGGAGCCCAAAGCCTCTTACGACGTGGTGATCGTGGGCGCCGGCGGGCACGGGCTCGCCACCGCCTATTACCTCGGCAAGAATTTCGGCATCACCAATGTCGCGGTGATCGAAAAGGGCTGGCTTGGCGGCGGCAACTCGGGCCGGAACACGACGATCATCCGGTCGAACTACCTCGAAAACTCCTCCTCGGCGATCTTCGAGAAGGCCCGCAGCCTTTATGAGACGCTCAGCCAGGACCTGAACTACAACATCATGTTCAGCCCGCGCGGCCTGCTGATGCTGGCCCAGACCGAACATGAGGTGCGGGGCTACAAACGCACGGTGCACGCGAACCAGTTGCAGGGGATCGAGCCGACGGAATGGCTCGACAAGGCCCGCGTCAAGGAAATCGTCCCGATCCTGAACGTCGACGGGCCGCGCTATCCGGTGCTCGGCGCGCAATACCAGGCGCGCGGCGGCACGGCGCGGCACGATGCGGTGAACTGGGGCCTTGCCCGGCGCTGCTCGGACATGGGGATGGACATCATCCAGCAGACCGAGGTGACGGGCATCCGCACCGAGGGCGGCCGCGTCACCGGCGTCGACACGACGCGCGGCTACATCGGCACGAAGAAACTCGGCATCGTCGTCGCGGGCCATTCGGGCGTTCTTGCCGGGATGGCGGGCTTCCGCTTGCCCATCGAGTCGATGGCGCTGCAAGCCTGGGTGTCGGAACCGATCAAGCCCTGCATCGACGTGGTGGTGATGGCGAACGAGGTCCATGGCTACATCAGCCAATCCGACAAGGGCGAACTCGTCCTCGGCGGCGGCACCGACAGCTTCAACCACTATTCGCAGCGCGGCAGCTTCCACCATATCGAACAGACAACGCGTGCCCTGATCGAGATGTTCCCGATCATCAGCCGCCTGAAGATGCTGCGCCAGTGGGGCGGCATCGTCGACATGACCGGCGACCGCTCGCCCATCCTGTCGAAAACCCCGGTCGAGAACATCTTCATCAACTGCGGCTGGGGCACCGGCGGGTTCAAGGCGATCCCCGGCTCCGGCTGGGCGATGGCCGAACTGATGGCAAAAGGCGAAGGCACGCTCGCCTCGGAATTCGGCCTCGACCGGTTCCGCGAGGGGCGCTTCATCGACGAATCCGTCGCGGCAGGGGTGGCCCACTGATGCGCGCCCTTGCTCTTCATTCCGGCTCAAATATCCTTGGGGGGACCGGGGGGCAGGCAGCCCCCCGGGTTTCCCGCCGCGCAACGCGCGAAAGGCTCTGACCATGCTGCTTCTCGAATGCCCCTATTGCGGCGTGAAGGCCGAGGAAACCGAGTTCCACGCGGGCGGCGAGGCGCATCTGAAGCGTTTCGGCCCCGGCTCGACCGATGATGAGTTCACGTCCTATATGTTCGACCGCAAGAACCCCAAGGGCGTGCATTTCGAACGCTGGCGCCACCAGTATGGCTGCGGCAAATGGTTCCTGATGGCGCGCGACACCGCGACGCTCGAGGTGTTCGGCACCTATGCCGCCCAGACCTCGGAACCGCCCGCCGACATCATAGCAAAGATCAAGGCCCGCCGTCCGGCATGGGAGGGATACAAGTGAGCACCCGACTTTCCACCGGCGGCCGTCTGATCGACCGCAGCGCGCCCCGCGAATTCACCTTCGACGGCAAGCGCATGAAGGGCTACGCCGGCGACACCCTGGCCGCGGCTCTTCTTGCCAACGACCAGGTCCT
>JAATGA010000522.1 GCA_015654855.1 Rhodobacterales bacterium | reverse complement strand
GGCGTTGGCCAGCACGACCGCCAGGATCACCAGCGCGTCGACATGATGGCCCAAAGCCGCAGCCCCCGCCGCCGCGACCAGCAGAAAGCCGATCAGCACATTGTCGAACTGAGCCAGAAAGCGCAGAAAGGCCGGCTTGCGGCGGGGCGGCGGCAGGGCGTTCGGCCCGTATGCCGCCAGCCGGTCGGCCGCGACCACCGGGGACAGCCCCTCGCGCCCGCTGTCCAGATCCTGCAAGACCTGGTCGGCCGGAAGGGCGTGCCAGGCGACGGTGGCGGTTTCGGGCGGGGCGGGTGCTGTCATTCTTCCTCGGCATTACCGACGTCGGGGAAGGTAACCTTTGCACGCGGGGCGTGTGAAGGCCAAGGCTATGTGGCTGCGACCTAGCGGCGCGGCTTCGACCGCCAGCCGTCGAACCAGCCGCGAATGCCCGCCCGCGCCCCGTCGACGCGGGCCTCGGTGCGGTCCACCGCCTCCTGCATATCGGCGCGCAGCGGGTCGATGGTCCGCTCGACGAATTGCAGCCACATGCGGCGCAGCAGGAACAGGATCAGTGCCAGCAGGATCAGGACGACGATGTTGACCCAGGGGATCAGCGTGACGTCGGGACCGGCGACCGGCTTCACCTTCACCGCATTGGGATAGATCGACAGCCAGGTCAGCCGCCAGCCGTAGTGGGTGACCGCCACCCATTTCGGCGCCTCGGCGGTCGAGACGAGATCCGCCGCCTCGGCTTGCAGGTTCGAGCTGTCGTATTTGAAATAGGGCGGCCAGACCCAGCCCGTATCCTCGTTGCGATAGACCATCGGCCTGCCGTTCGGACGGATCGTGTCGATGAAGCGGATGTCGCGCTGCGAGACGCTTTCGCCGGTGCCGACATCGGGCGTGGCGTAGAAGATCGCATTCTCGCCGACGGTGGTGATGCGGGTGTCGACCTTGACGATCCGCACGATGTCGCGCTGCGGCAGGGTGTAGTGCAGGAACCCGCCCACGATCAGGATCACGACCAGCCAGAACGACCATCGCATGATCCGGCCCAGCCGGTTGTCGCGGTTGAACAGCCAGACCAGCAGCCCCGCGACCGCCAGAACGAGGATAGCCCAGAACAGCCAGCTCATCGCCCGCACTCCTTCAGTGATAGTTCACCAGATAGATCGTCGCGACCAGGATCGCCATGGGAATGATGTAGACCAGCCACAAAAGCCGCCGCCGCAACGACTTTTCGTAGGCGGCCATACCGTTGCGAACGAAGTCCTCGCGGCCGCCGTCGATGCCGCCCCGGTCGAACCGCTTTTCCAGCGCCTCGCGCCGCAGCGAGCGGGCATAGATGCGGACAAGGAAATACACCGCCGTCAGAGCGATGAAGCCGAAGACGGCAAGACGGATGAAGCCGATCATCTTTTCCCTTTCAGCACCGATCCCCGGGGGGCGGGGGATGGTGGCGGCATGTTGCGCGTTTCGACGGTGCCGGCAGGGCGCGGTCGGTTTTCGCGGGCGGCTGCCCGAACGCCGCTTCGCGCGCGCCCTTCGTGCCGCACTATATTCGCGTTCCGGGAAATCCGCTACATCCCGACTTTTCGGATCAGACTTGCCGGCACAGCGGGCAAAGGAGGCCGTTTGTGCAATAGGTCCATCTGCCGCAGGGGTGGCGTTGGCCCGGACGCCGGCATGGTGCCACGATCCATTTTTCCGATCCCGCGCAGCCTGCGGAACCCTCGGGTGCCGGCTGGTCAGGCGGGGCGCGGGCCGCGCGTCCCCGACCCGGGCGGGCGGCGCGGTCCCCCCGGAACCCTTAGGGCGTTCCCGCACCCGGTCGACAGCGATCCCCCCGCCGTCCGGTCCGGGGGGGCCAAGCGGTCCGGGGCCTGTTCGGTTGAATCGAATGCGGCGCGTTCGGGAGTGCGGGGAGCGATCCGCGTAAGGGTCTGTTAACCACCCCTCGGCCATCCTGTTCCCGCGGCGAATCTGTCGCCGCGTCGAAATGGCGCTTATCCCATGTTCAGCCGATTTTCGCGGACTCGTATGGCCGCCCTCGCCCTCGCCGTCCTGATCGGCGCTTTCGTGAACACGACCGAAGCCCGGGCGCGGACGGGCCAGGAGGTGGTGAAGATCGTGATGCGCGATCCGGGGGGGTCTTTGTCCGTGCGCCAGAAGGAAATCCGCAGCCTTCGACGCAGCGGTCGGCGGGTGGAGTTGCGGGGAATGTGCTTCTCGGCCTGCACCATGTATCTGGCATTGGAAAATGTCTGCGTCTCGCGGGATGCGGTCTTCGGCTTTCATGGTCCGCGCGGTCTTTTCGGCAGCCTTGACCGCGATGCGTTCGAGCATTGGTCGCAGGTGATGGCGCGCGACCTGCGCGAACCGCTGCGAGGCTGGTTCATGGCAAAGGCGCGCCATGTGCGCTCGGGCGTGATGAAGGTGCGCGGCAGCACCCTGATCGAAATGGGATATCCCCGCTGCGCGCCCCCTCGGCCCTAGGGCGAGGGCGGCCGGATCGCACAAGGATCCGGCAAGAAGCGGCAGGGCCTGCGGTCCTCAAGACCACGCGGGCGGGCGCAGGACGCTCCGTCCTGTGGCTCAGGTCTTCCGGCCCGCCACCAGATCGGCGCATTGCGGGCGCCGCCAGATCGAGGCGCGCACCCGGTTTTCGGCGTCGAAATAGACCCTGTACTGGCAGACCAGCCGATCGCGGCCGGTCTGGGGCAGGGCCAGGTGAAATTCTGCCGAGCCGTCTTCATGAACCAGCGCCGGCGCGCCGATCGCGCGGACCAGATCGGTCTTGGTCTGCCCGATGGCGATCGCGCGCACCCGCGCCAGCGGGACCGGATTGCCCGCGCGCGCGAAACGCATGTCCATATCGGGATAGGCACGCCAGACGCGCGAGAAATCGCGCCCCGAATCCACCAGGTTCAGCGCATCGGGCGCCTGCGCCGTGACGCAACCAGACAGCAGCAGGATAGAAAAAGCCAAAACCTTCAGAACTTTACGTCCGTCGCGCCTGCCAGTCATTCCGTGAACCTCTCATTCATGCAACGGTTATTCGCGCGGGGGATCGGTAGCGGGACCCGCGCGCTTACCTTTCGCGCAGTGCTTCCTGCGCGCGGTTGAAGGGTTTGATCAGATATTGCCAGACCGTCTTTTGGCCGGTCTGGATGTCGACGGTGGCGATCATGCCGGGCACGATGGGGAAATGCGTGCCCGCGCTATTTGCCAGGTGATCCTCGCGTGTGCGGATATAGACGCGGTAGAATACCTGATCTGGCTTCACCTCGTCGCGCACGGTGTTGGGCGAGATGGTCACCACCTCGCCCTGAAGCCCGCCGAAGATCGCGTAGTCATAGGCCGAGATCTTGACCAGCGCCTCTTGTCCGGGATGGATGAAGGCGATGTCGCGCGGCGAGATATGCGCCTCGATCAGCAATTGGTCGTCCATGGGGACGAGGGTCATCAACTGGCCGCCCGGCGGAACGACGCCGCCGATGGTGGTCACCTCGATGTCCTTGACCACGCCGCGCATCGGCGCGCGAAAGGTCAGCCTGTCCAGTTGATCGGAACGGCCGCGCATGATCGAGGCCTGAACCTCGGCCTCGGCATTGACACGTTGCAGCTCTTCGCTGGCCTGGACGCGGGTGTCGGCGCGCAGGCGGGCGATCTCCAGCTCGGTCTGCGCGGCTTCGCGTTGCAGACGGATCAACTCGACCCGGCTGGCCGCACCGCTGGTTTGCAGCCGCTCGGTGATCTCCAGCTCCTGGCGGACCAGATCCAGCCCCTTGGTCAGGCCCGAAAGCGCCTCGTTCAGGCTGTTTTGGCGCGACCTGAACAGCGCGCTCTCGTTGGCGCGCAACTCGTCAAAGCGCGGATCGTCCAGGGCGGGCGGAAAGCTGACGGTTTCGGCATCGGCAAGCTCGGCGCGCAGCCGGGCCGCCGCGGCGATCGCGGCATGGTAGCCGGCAGCCGCCTCGTCCACGTTCGAGATCGAGCGGGTCGGGTCGAGGCCCGCCAGCACCTGACCCGCCTCGACCACGCTGCCCTCGGTCACGTCGAGCGTGGTCAGAATGCCGCCCTCCAGCGACTGGATCACCTGTTCGCGCGAACTGGGAATGACGGTCCCCTGGCCGCTCGACACTTCGACCAGCGGGAAATACCAGGCCCAGGCAAGAAACAATGCCAGCATGGCGAAGACCAGCCAGACCATCCGCCGTTCGCGCCGGGCGGTGATGCGGTGCGCGGGGTGCAGCGCCAGGCTCATGCCGCGACCTTTCCGGCGCGCAACCGGGCCAAAACCTGATCCTTCGGCCCGTCGAGGGAAATGGCGCCGTTGCTGACGACGATCAGCCGATCCACCATGCGCAGGACGGCGGGCCGATGGGTGGCGACGATCACGCCGATCTCGGGGGGGAGGCTGGCCAGCATGTCGATCACCGCCGCCTCGGACACTTCGTCCAGCGCGGCGGTCGGTTCGTCCAGCAGCAGCACGTTCGGGCGGCGCAAGAGCAGCCGCGCCAGTAAAAGCCCCTGCCGCTGTCCGCCCGACAGGCCCAGCCCGCCCTCTTGCACCATATGGTCGAGGCCCTCGGGCAGCTTGCGGATGAAATCGCCCTGGCGCAGCCCGTCCAGCGCGGCCAGGATTTCCTCGTCGCCGGCCTGGGGGGCGCCGAGGGTCAGGTTCTCGCGCAAGGTGCCGTGGAACAGGCGCGCGCCCTGGGCCAGAAGGGCGATGTCGCGGCGCAGATCCGCCGGATCTATCAGTCCCATCGAGATATCGTCGACGCGGATCTCGCCCGCCATCGGCTCCAGCAGGCCAGCCAGCGCCGAAAGCAGCGTGGACTTGCCCGCCCCGTTG
>JAATGA010000122.1 GCA_015654855.1 Rhodobacterales bacterium | reverse complement strand
CAGCGCGGCACCTGCCTTGCAGGCACCATCGACGGTCAGCTTTTGTTTCAGCCGCTCGAACCGGGCCGAGGTCGGCAGAACGCCGAAGCGGACCGAAAAGCTGCGTGCCAGCACATGGAACCACAAAAGCTGGAACCCCGTGATCGCAGCGGTTGCGGCAAAGATCAGCGTGCCGATGCCGAAGGTCACGCCGCCCGCGGTGATTGGGCCGAACATCAGCGCGGCAACGGCCGGCAGGCCAAACGCTAACAGCGCAATCCCGGGCCAGAGGAACAGCATGAAGGGCGCGAGCGTCAAGGTGAACTTCAGGTTCAGCCAGCCGTCGCTCCAGCTTTTCAGATGCGGCGCGCGCGAGCGGCCATCTGGCGACAGGGTGGTCGGCACCTCGACGATGTTCCAGCCGGCCAGCGTCGCCTTGATCGCCATCTCGGTCAGATGTTCCATCTTCAGCGTCGTCAGCTTCAGCCCGATCATCTTGTCGCGGCGATAGCCGCGCAGGCCGCAGTGGATGTCGCGGATCGGGGTCTGGAACAGCGCCCGGGTGATGAAGGTCAGCAGCGGATTGCCGAAATACTGGTGCAGTTTCGGCATGGCGCCGGGGACGATCCCGCCCTTGAAGCGATTGCCGACCACCAGATCCGCGCCCTTGCGCAACTCGGCCACGAAACCGTCGAGCCGCGAGAAATCATAGCTGTCGTCGCTGTCGCCGACGATGATGAACCGGCCCTTCGCCGCCTCGGTCCCGGCCAACAGCGCGGCGCCATAGCCGCGCCGCGATACCGGCACGACCCGCGCGCCAAGCGCTGTCGCGATGGCCTGGCTGCCATCGGTCGAACCGTTGTCGGCGATCACGATCTCGCCGTCCACACCCGAGCGGTCAAGGAACCCGCGCGCCTTGGTGATGCAGGTTGCAAGGGTTTCCGCCTCGTTCAGGCAGGGCATAAGGATCGTAAGCTCGGTCATCGGTCGGACCTCCAGGTGGTTTGGTCCGTTCTCGCCGGGGAATGCGCCCGATTTCGGTCCGAATTGGGAAACATTGTGGGCAGCCGCGCCGGGAAGCCCCGTTCCGGCACGCTTGCCGCCACAATGCTGACTATTTCCCGGGCGATCAGCTATGCGCAGGAACAGATGCGATTGCACACGATGAGGAAACAGCCGTGACCGACCAGACCTCTGCCTCTTTGCCCGCCGCCCGGCGATTCTCTCTGCCGCGGCTGCGGGTCCGGCATGTGTTGGGGCTGTTCATTGCGCTTGTGCTGCTGCGTGCCCTGGTGGCGTTGCCGGCGTTGTCGGAAGGCTTTCTGAAAAGCGACAACGACGATCTGATGCGGCTGGTCGTGGTGCGCGACTGGCTGGCGGGCCAGGGCTGGTTCGACACGGTGCAATACCGCCTGCTGCCGCCCGAGGGTGTGGCGATGCACTGGTCGCGCTATGTCGACGCCGGGATTGCGGCCTTCCTTGCGCCGTTGTCCTGGGTTTTGCCGCAGAACCTTGCGGAAATCGGTGCGATCTCGGCCTGGCCGACGCTGCTTTTGTGCCTGCTGATGGCGCTGATCGCCTGGGGCACGGCGCGGGCGATGCGGGACGAGGCTGTGCCTGCGGCGGCCCCGGCAGCGGTGGCGGGCGCGCTGATCCTGGCCTTCGGCTGGATCAAATTCGGCGGAATGGAGTTCCAGCCGGGACGGATCGACCATCACAACCTGCAAATCCTGTTCTGCACGGCGGCGGCCTTCCTGTCGGTCGTGCCGAGCCGGCGGCCGGGCTGGTTCGGTGCACTGGCCGGGGCGGCGGCGGCAGGCTCGCTCGCCATCGGGCTGGAGATGCTGCCGTTTCTGCTCCTGCTCTGGGGGTTCGCCGTACTGCGCTTCGCCTTTGGCCAGGCGGGGGCGGATCGCTGGCTGGCGGGGTTCGCCGCCGCCATCGGGCCAGGCGCGCTGCTTTTGATGGCCGGGCAGGTGCCCGTCGCCGCGTGGGGAACCCGCTGGTGCGATGTGCTTGCGCCGCCGATGCTGTCGCTGGTCGCCGCAGGGGTCGCCGCGACCCTGCCGCCGGCGCTGCTGGCCGGGCGGATCCGGGGGCCGTTGCCGCGTCTGGCCGTAGTGCTCTGCCTCGCCGGGATCGGTCTGGCGCTGGCGGCGCCGCTGCTGGGGCCCTGCCTCGCCGGACCCTACAGCGCCGTGCCCGAGGCCGCGCGCGAGATTATCTCGAAGCGCATCACCGAGGCGGTGCCGATCACCGCGCTCGCCGGGTTCGAGCCGGAGATCTTCGCCAGCCTGGTGCTGCCCGTGGTCGTCCCGGCGCTGGCGGCGCTGACCCTGGCATTGCTGACACGGCGTGACCTGGGCCGGGCGCAGGGCGTGGCGCTGGCGCAGATGCTGGGCTTCGCGGCCGTGGGCCTGGGCCTCAGCCTGATGCAGAACCGCGCCATCGCTATCGCGGTGCCGGCCGTGCCCTTCCTCGCCGGCTTTGCCGCCGCGCGGCTGACGGCGATCGGCAGCCATGGCCATCTGCGCGCCGCGGCCCTTGCCGCGCTGGCGATATGGAGCCTGATGCTGCTTCCCACCCTGCCCTTGCAGCTTTATCGCGACGCGAGGACGTTGGCAGGATTCCCGCAGGCCGCGCCCTCGGGCGGGTCGGCCGATGTCGCCTGCCGCAGCGAGGCCGCAGTCGCCAACCTCGCCGCCCTGCCCGTCTCCCCGCCGGCCGAGATACTGTCGCCGCTGAACCTTGGCGCGATGATTCTGGCGTATTCGCCCCATGCCGCGACCTCGGCCCCCTATCACCGCAGCGCCGATGCCTTCTGGAACGGTATCGCCCCGTTCGAGGATGAGGGCGCGATGATCGCGGCCCTGCGGAAATCCGGCGCGACCCATGTCGCCGTCTGCCGCAGCGAGGACAGGGTGGAAAACCGCGCCGTCGCCGCCCGGCTGCTGGCGGGCGACCTGCCCGCCTGGCTTTCCCTGGCAGGCGGGGCAGAGGGGCCGCTTCTGCTGTTCCGGGTCGATCCCGCCGCCCTGGCCTCTGCCATGCCCCGCCCTGCGCCCCCCGCTGCCGAGGAGGCCACGAAATGACCACCTCCGCATCCGCTCCCGCCGGGTCCTTCCTGCGCTTTCTGATCGTGGGGGGCAGTATCGCGATGATCTATGCGCTGGTCTGCACCGGGCTGACCACCCGGGCGGGGCTGCCGCCCGGGCCGGTCTCGGTCGCGGTCTGGCTGGCGCTGATCCCGCCGGCCTATGCCTGCCAGCGCCGGTTCACCTTTCGCACCGAAAACCCCCGGCGCGGGGCGATGGCGCTTTATGCACTTACGCAGGGGATGGGGGTCGCCATCGCCTCGACCGTCGCCTGGGCTTTTGCGGGGCACGACGCGGGGCGCGATTTCGCGGTCTTCCTCGCCGGTTCCGCGCTGGCGGCGGTGGCGAGCTGGCTGATGAACCGCCTCGTCGTCTTTGCCGAACCGGCGCGTTAACGCCCGGTATCCTCCGGCTCGCGTCGCAAGGCGGGATGGGCGACGGGTTCCTTCATTCGCAGGGCATAGGCTCTGAGGATGGCAAAGTAGCTGGAGAAGACATAACCGCCGTTCATCCGCTGCCAGTCGGCACGTGCGGCGCGATAGATGGCCGGCAGCCGATACCACGGCAGGCGCGGCAGCTTGTGATGCACGAAATGCAGGTTGTTATACAGAAACAGCGGCGCCAGGACGGAGCGTTCGACGATGATGGTGCGGCCGTTCGGGTCCTCGGACCACTGATGCTCGCAATAGGACCGGACCGCGATCAGCCCCAGCCCGATCCAGGCCGAGGTCAGGGCATATAGCCAGACCGGAATGCCAAAGCCAAAATGGATGAAGGGCAGGACCAGGGCCAGCCCGGCCAGGTGATGCGCCCAGGCATTGCGCGTCCGCCGGTCGCCCGCCGCGATGCGCCGTCCCTCGGCCAGGGTGAAACCGATCACGTTGAAAACCGGCCCCAGGATCACCCGCCCCAGCATCGTGTTGTTGACCCGCAGAACTGCGCGCAAGCCCCGCGGCATTTCCAGCCATTTGAACAGCGCGACGTAATAGCTTTCGGGATCGTCGTAGGGATCGGTCAGCCGCTCGTCGTCGTGGTGTTTCAGATGGGTGCGGCGATAGCTGCGATAGGGGTAGGCGAGGCCGATCGGCAGCCAGACCAAAGCCTCGTTCAGGCGGGCATTGCGGGTGGGATGGCCGTGCAGAACCTCGTGCTGCAACGAAGAGTGCAGCGCCACCGCCACCCCCATCAGCACCACCGCGAGGGCCGGCGCCACGGGCCACAGCCAGAACCCCGCCGCGAGCCATGTGCCATAGCACAGCGCGATCAGGCCCCATGTGGGCCATTCGACGCGCGGTGTGATCAGAGTCTCGGCGGGCAGGTCTGGCAGGCTCTTCATCGGGCACTCCGGGCGGGACGAGGGGGCACGCGGAACCCCTGGCGGGGATGCGGGGCCCAGCCCCGGATCGGGGCCAGGTCCTCGCGTGCAGAAAACCACAGCCGCGTGGCGGTCGCAAACCCCGCCGCGACATCCGGCTGCGACAGATCGTTGCCCCCGAAGCCGCGGCGACAGGCGGCGACCGATGGTTGCGGGCGTCAGACGCGCAGATAGCGCTCGCCCACCTGCGGGTCGGCGGCAAGCTCGGCGGGGCCTCCCTGCCAGACGATGCGCCCGCGCTCGATCACCAGATGCCGGTCGACCAGCCGCGACAGGGCGGACAGGTTCTTGTCGATGATCAGGATCGCCATCCCCTCGGCCCTGAGCCGGGCGAGGCGGGCCCAGATCTCGGCCCGGATCAGGGGCGCAAGGCCTTCGGTCGCCTCGTCCAGCACCAGAAGCCCGGGGTTGGTCATCAGCGCCCGCCCGATGGCGAGCATCTGCTGCTCGCCGCCCGAAAGCTGATTGCCGCCGTGGTGGCGGCGTTCGGCCAGGCGCGGGAACAGATCGTGGATCCGGGGCAGCGTCCAGGGGCCGGTGCCGCGCGCGGTGGCGACCAGGTTTTCCTCGACGCTCAGCGCCGGAAAGATCTGGCGGCCTTCGGGGACGAGGCCGAGGCCCGCGCGGGCGATGGCGAAGGGCGGCCTGCTGGTCATGTCGCGCCCCGCGACCTCCACCCGCCCGGCCGTCGGACGGATCAGGCCAAAGATCGTGCGCACCGTCGTGGTCTTGCCCATGCCGTTGCGGCCCAGAAGCGCCACCGCCTCGCCGGCGCCCACGCCAAGGTCGATACCCGACAGAACCTGCGAGCCGCCGTAGCCGGCGAAGACCCCTTGCAGGCGCAGCAGCATCAGCCCTCCTCCTCGCCCAGATAGGCGGTGCGGACGCCTGCGTTGGCGCGGATTTCGGGCGGGGTGCCGGTGGCGATCACACGGCCCTGGACCAGCACGCTGATCCGGTCTGCGAGCGCAAAGACCGCCTCCATATCATGCTCGATCAGCACGATGGAAAGCCGGCCCTTCAGCCCGGCGATCAGTGTAGACAGGCGAGCGGATTCGGCGTGGCCCGTTCCGGCGAGGGGTTCGTCGAGCAGCAGGACCTTCGGCCGCATGGCGAGCGCGATTGCGATTTCAAGCTGGCGCTTTTCGCCATGTGATAAGGTGCCGGCGATCCGCCTCGCGCTTTGCCCGAGGCCGACGGTGACCAGCGCCTCGGCCGCCTGATCGTTCAGCGCCGCCTCGCGCGCGACCGGGCGCAGAAAGCGAAAGCTCGACCCCGACCGGGCCTGAACGGCCAGGGCCACATTCTCCAGCAAGGTGAAGCCCGCCAGGATTCGGGTGATCTGGAACGACCGGGCCAGCCCAAGGCGCGCCCGGGCAGGCATCGACAGGCGGGTGATGTCCTGCCCCGCCATGGCGATCCGCCCCGCATCGGGGGCGAGGCTGCCCGAAAGCTGATGGATCAGCGTCGTCTTGCCCGCGCCGTTCGGGCCGATGATCGCGTGCAACTCCCCCTCGGCCACGTCGAAGGTGATGGCATCGCTGACCTTCAGCGCGCCGAAGGATTTCGTCAGGCTCTGAACGGACAACGCCGGGGTCATTTCCGCCCCCGGGTCCGGGACAAAGCCCCCATCAGCCCGCCGCGCGTGAACAGCACCGCCAGCACCACCGCCGCCCCGAAGGGCAGCCGCCAGTGGGTGGTCAGTTTCGCCAGTGCCTCTTCCGCCAGGACGAAGGCCAGCGCGCCCAGAACCGGCCCGGTCAGTGTGCCCATGCCGCCAAGCGCCACCATCGCGATCAGCTCGCCCGAGCGCGCCCAGCTCATGTAAGACGGCGAGATATAGGCGGCGTGGTTGGCAAGCAGCACCCCAGCCAGCGCCGCGACCATGCCCGAGATCACATAAGCCGTCAGTCGATAGCCGAAGGGCGAAAAGCCCATGGCCTGCATCCGGGCCGGATCCTCGCGCGTGCCGGCCAGCACCCGGCCAAAGCGCGACCGGGTGATCGTGCGCAAGCCGAGCCAGGCCAGCGCCAGCACAGCGAGGGTGGCATAGAAGAAGCGCGCGGCCCCGTCGAACACCGCGATCCCGAACAGGGTCGAGGGTGCGGCAAGCGCCTGACCGTCGTCGCCGCCGTAAGCCGACAGCGAGGTCATCAGGAAGAACGCCATCTGCCCGAAGGCCAGTGTGATCATGATGAAATGCACACCGCTCGTGCGCAGCGAGATCGCCCCGGTCACCAGCGCAAAGACCCCGGCAGCGGCAAGGGCCACGGGCACCTGTACCTCCAGTCCCGTCAAACCGTTCGCCGCGAGGATGCCGGCGGCATAGGCCCCGATGCCGAGGTAGGCCGCGTGGCCGAAGGAGACCATCGCCCCGAAGCCGAGGATCAGGTCCAGCGACAGCGCCGCGGTGGCGAAGATCAGCGCGCGCGACAGGATCACGGTCAGGAACGGCTCGCCCAGGGCCGACAGAACCGGCGGCAGGACGGCAACCACCGCCAGCAGGATCAGCATCGCCCGGTCGGAACCGATCATCGCTTCACCGGGAACAGGCCCGCCGGGCGGAGCGCCAGGATCAGCGCCATCAGGATATAGATCAGCATCGGCGCCAGCGTCCGCCCCGCCTGCCCCGCCGCATCCGGCGGCAGCAGGCTGCGCAGCAGGATCGGCCCGAAACTGCGCCCCAAAGTGTCGACCAATCCCACCAGCAGCGCCGCGACAAAGGCGCCCCGGATCGACCCGATTCCGCCGATGACGATGACGACGAAGGTCAGGATCAGCACCGTGTCGCCCATATCCGGCTCGGCCGAGACGACGGGCACCATCATCGCCCCGGCAAACCCGGCGAGCATCGCCCCCGCGCCGAAGACCAGCAGGAACAGCCGGTTGATGTCGGTGCCAAGCGCCGAGACCATGGCCCGGTTGGTCGCCCCTGCCCGCAGCAGCATTCCCGTCCGCGTCCGGTTGATCGCCCACCACAGGCCCACCGCCACCGCCAGTCCCGCGCCGAGGATCGCGAGCCGATAGACCGGATAGCGCAGCTTGCCCCAGACGGGGATGGAGCCCGACAGCGCCCCCGGCATCTCGACCGAGATCGGACCCGCGCCCCAGATCATCCGCACACCCTCGTTCAGCATCAGCATCAGGCCGAAGGTCACCAGCACCTGGTCGAGATGACTGCGGTCGTAAAGCCTTCGGATCACCAGAAACTCGACCGCCAGACCGAAGATCAGCGTCGCGGGCACGGCGAGCGCCAGGCCCGCGAGGAAGCTGCCGGTCAGCCCGGTAAAGGCCGCCGCAAGATAGGTGCCGACCATATATTGCGCGCCATGGGCGAGGTTGATCACATCCATGACGCCAAAGACCAGCGTCAGCCCCGCCGCCACCAGGAACAGCAGGATCCCGGCTTGCAACCCGTTCAGCCCTTGCAGGATCAGAAGATTGGTCATGGCAAACCCAAGCCGGACAGACGGGGGGATGAGCCCGCCGCCGCCCGTGTCGCTGCGTCACCCGATCTCGCGGGACCGGAGAGGGATACGGCCCCCGCCGGCGGCCTTACTTCATCGCGCATTCGGCGGCATAGGCATCGACCGGCTTTTCCAGCACCTTCTCGACGATCTGTGTCTGGAACTTGCCGTCGGGACGCTCCGCCACTTGCGTG
>JAATGA010000464.1 GCA_015654855.1 Rhodobacterales bacterium | reverse complement strand
GCTTCCGCTCCCCTTTCGGTTCACTTCAGCGCCGGTCCGCTTCGGTGAGGCGGTATTTAGGCGGCGGCGCGGGAAGCCGCAAGAGGAAAAAAGCGGGCCGTCGCATTTTTTTCGCAAAAGGCGAATAACCCACAATATCTGGTAGTTAGAGGGTGCACGATCCACCATGGACGCGGCGGCGCAGCGAGCCTCGCGGAGGCGAAGGCGGGAATCGCTCTCGGAAACGGGATTCGGAGGAACGCCCCGCCTGCGGGGCGGGGGCTTTCACTGGCATGGCCACGCAGGCTTTCGAAATTCCGTCAGAAAGATGTGTGGAGACCTGCCGGGCATCGACCGGCGGCGACCCGACGCACAGCTAGCTGTTCCGATCTCTCATCCCGGCAGCGGGGCTTTGCTTGCACGGGGTCGGATGGCTGCGGTGCACTTCATCTGCCCGCAGATCCGCCCAATGCCAACCGGAGCACACGGTCTTCTCCGCCGGCCGGCCGCTGGCGATTACAGCGCCGAACCCGACGGGGAAGACGGCTTCGCGAGCCATCGCGCCCAGGTGTCTTAGGTTTCGCCTCGCATCGGCGGGTGCGCCGAACCTGCCGGACCTATGGCCTCAACCCCGCCGCATGGCGGAGCATGTCGCCGGTGGGTCTGCCAGGATCGGGAAGAAGGGTCCGGGCAGTCATCATCCGCCACACAACCAGCTCCCGCGCTCAGGCCGCCGACAACCGGGCGTAGCGGCCACCACCGGCTTGCAGCTCGGCATGGGTGCCGATCTCGGCGATCCGGCCATCCTCCATCACCACGATCCGGTCGGCATCGCGGATCGTCGCCAGACGGTGCGCGATGATCAGCGTCGTGCGCCCCCGCGCCAGGCGTTCCAGCGCGGCCTGGATCTCGCGCTCGGTCTCGGTGTCCAGCGCCGAGGTCGCCTCATCCAGGATCAGGATCGGCGGGTTCTTCAGGAAGACCCGCGCGATGGCGACGCGCTGCTTCTGCCCGCCCGACAGCATCACGCCGCGTTCACCCACCACGGTATCAAGACCATCGGGCAGCCGGGCGATCATCGTGGTCAATTGCGCATGTTCGGCGGCCGCGACGATCTCGTCCTCGGTCGCGTCGAGACGCCCATAGGCGATATTCTCGCGCAGCGTCCCGCCGAACAGATAGACATCCTGGCTGACGATCCCGATCTGCCGACGCAAGGATTCCAGCGTGAACCGCCGCAGATCGCTGCCGTCCGCGGTGATCTGGCCCGACGAGGGGTCGTAGAATCGCGGCAGCAGCGCCAGAAGCGTGGTCTTCCCGGCACCGGAAGGACCGACGAAGGCCAGCGTCTCGCCCGGCCGCACCTCCAGCGCGATGTCGCGCAACACCGGGCGGGCGGGATCGTAGCCGAAGGTGACATCCTCGATGCAAATCGCGCCGGACAGGCGCGGCGCGGGCCTGGCGTCGGGCGCGTCCGCGATGTCGGGCGAGGTTTCCAGCAGCTCCTGATAGCGGCGGAAGCCGGCGATTCCCTTGGGATAGGTTTCCAGCACGGCCGCGATCTTCTCCAGCGGGCGGAAGAACACCCCCGTCAGCAGCAGAAAGCCGACGAACCCCCCCGCCGTCAGGCTGCCGGCCAGCACATAGCCCGCGCCGGCAACCATGATCAGCACCTGTACCCCGCGCATCCCGATGTAGTTCAGCGCCTGGCTCGCCGCCATCACCTTATAGGCGTCGAGTTTGGTCTGCCGATACATCGCATTGTCATGGGCGAAACGAGCGCGTTCGTGATCCTCGTTGCCGAAGGCCTGGACGACGCGGATGCCGCCGACATTCTCTTCCAGCCGGACATTGAAATTCGCGACCCGCGAATAGATCGCCCGCCAGGTCGCGGTCATCCGCCCGCCATAGATGGTGACGATCGCCACGGCCAGCGGCACGGTGATCGCCGTCATCAGCGCCAGATGCACATGCAGCCACAGCATCATCGCAAACGCGCCGATGAATGTCATGATCGCGATGAACACATCCTCGGGACCGTGGTGGGCGACCTCGCCGATCTCTTCCAGGTCGCGGGTCACGCGGGCCACCAGATGGCCGGTGCGCTGCCGGTCGAAATAGCTCCAGGACAGTTTCTGCACATGGTCGAAGGCGCGGCGGCGCATCTCGGTCTCGATATTGATGCCGAGCATGTGGCCCCAATAGGTGACCACCGCCATCAGCCCGGTGTTGACCAGATAGATCGCCATCAGCGCCACGGCGGCAAGCACCGTCAGGCCCCAGTCGCCCCGCGGCAGCAGCACGTCGATGAAGCCGCGCACCGCCAGCGGAAATACCAGCTCCAGCAGGCCCGAGACGACCGCGCAGCCGAAATCGACCCAGAACAGCGCCTTCCATGGGCGATAATAGCCGAAGAAATCGCGCAGCATCACCCGCTCCCGATCCATGACCCGTCGTGCGAGGCGTGGCCGGTTTGGCGGGCAAGGTCAAGCCTGCGGCGGAACGCTAATGAAGAAGGGCCCCTTCCGGGACCCTTCCTTCGCCTATTCGGCAGGAACCGCCTGCGCCTCGTCGGTCAGCGGATACGGCAGATGGATCAGCATCTCTTTCGGGCAGACCTGGAGGAAGTTCTTCTTCTCGACCTCCCAGTCGGCGAGGATGCCTTCGGCCTTGCGGCTGCCGGTCTCGCGCCAGTGGCGTTCGACCAGCGATTTCAGTTGCGCCTCCCAATGCGGGTGGCCGATGCCGCAGGTGACGAGGCTTTCAAGGTTCATGAAATCCTCGGCCACGCCCTTCGGGTCATAGACATAGGCCATGCCGCCGGTCATGCCCGCGCCGAAGTTCGCGCCGATCCGGCCCAGGATCACCGCCACGCCGCCGGTCATGTATTCGCAACCGTTGGTGCCACAGCCCTCGATCACCACGCTGGCGCCCGAGTTGCGGACCCCGAACCGCTCGCCCGCACGGCCGGCGGCGAAGAGATGCCCGTCGGTCGCGCCGTAAAGCACTGTGTTGCCGATGATCGTGTTTTCCGACGCGGTAAGCGGCGAGGACATCTGCGGCCGCACCACGATGGTGCCGCCCGACAGGCCCTTGCCAACATAGTCGTTGGCATCGCCCATGACCTCGATCTTCAACCCCCTGACCGCAAAGGCCCCCAGCGACTGCCCGGCATTGCCGGTCAGCTTCACCGTCAGATGGTCCTCTTGCAGGTTGTTGCGCATCCCGAACCGCTTGACGATATGGCTCGACGAGCGCGTCCCGATGGTGCGGGAGGTGTTTCGCACGGCATAGGAAAGCTGCATCTTCTCGCCTTCCTCGAAAAAGCGCGCGCCGTCGCGGATGATCTCTGCATCCAGCGTATCGGGCACCGCGTTGCGCGGTTTCGAGCGGTCGTAGGTGATCTTCGACCAGCCATCCACCGTCAGCAGCAGCGGGTTGAGATCCAGGTCGTCAAGATGCGCCGAGCCGCGGCTGACCTGGTTCAGCAGGTCGGCCCGCCCGATGATCTCGTCCAGCGACCGCGCGCCGATGGAGGCGAGGATTTCCCGCACTTCCTGCGCATAGAAGGTGATGAGGTTCACCACCTTGTCCGCCGTGCCGGAGAACTTCGCCCGAAGTGCGGGGTCCTGGGTGCAGACGCCAACCGGGCAGGTGTTCGACTGGCACTGACGCACCATGATGCAGCCCATGGCGATCAGCGCGGCAGTGCCGATGCCGAATTCCTCGGCCCCCATCATCGCGGCCATGACCACATCGCGCCCGGTGCGCAGACCACCGTCGGTGCGCAGCGTCACCCGTTCCCGCAGGTTGTTCATCGCCAGAACCTGATGCGCCTCGGTCAGGCCCATCTCCCACGGCAGACCCGCGAACTTGATCGAGGTCGCAGGCGAGGCCCCCGTGCCGCCGTTGTGGCCCGAGACGAGGATGATGTCGGCCTTGGCCTTGGCGACGCCGGCGGCGATGGTGCCAACGCCCGACATCGACACCAGCTTCACCGTGACCTTGGCGCGCGGGTTGATCTGCTTCAGATCATAGATCAGCTGCGCCAGGTCTTCGATGGAATAGATGTCGTGGTGCGGCGGCGGGCT
>JAATGA010000036.1 GCA_015654855.1 Rhodobacterales bacterium | reverse complement strand
GGCGCTTCGCGCCCGCCGTTCAGGAAGAAGGTGACATGCGGGTATTTCTCGGTCTCGGCCAGGCGGAACTGGCTCAGGCCCCTGGAGGCCACCCATTCGCCGATGGTATTGACCAGATCGCGCTTCGGGAAGGCGGTGTCGAGAAAGGCGTTATGGGCCGAGGAATATTCGACCATGCCAAGCGCCGCCGCCCAGATCGGGCGCGAGCCGGTTTCATAGCTGTCGAAAGCCGGATCGGCCAGGGCCGACAGGATTTCCCGCGCACGGTCGGCGCGGAAGTTCAGGCAGAACAACCCGTCGCCGTCCTTCGCCCCGGTATAGGGGGGGATGACCACAGGCTGGATGAACTCGTCCGTCTCTCCCCGCGCATAGGCCTCGGCCACGGCGCGGGCGGGGTCGGCCTCCTGCGTGCCCTCGCCGCGCAGGATGGCGGCGGTGGCGCGGGCGACCCGTTCCCAGCGGTGGTCGCGGTCCATTGCCCAGTAGCGGCCGATGATCGTGGCGATATGCGCATTGGCGGGCAGGGCGGCGATCAGCTGATCCATGAACCCGACGGCCGAGGTGGGGGCCACATCGCGCCCGTCGGTCACCGCATGGATCGCGACCGGCACGCCGGCGGCCGCGATGATCTGCACCGCCGCGATCAGATGCAAGATATGGCCGTGCACCCCGCCGTTCGAGACGACGCCGATCAGATGCGCGGTGCCGCCCGATGCCTTCAGCCGCTCGATGAAATCGTTCAGCGCGGCATTCTTCGCGAAGCTGCCGTCCTCGACGGCCAGGTCGATGGCGCCAAGGTCCATCGCCACGACGCGGCCCGCGCCGATGTTGGTATGTCCGACCTCGGAATTGCCCATCTGCCCGCGCGGCAGGCCGACATCTGGTCCGAATGTGGTCAGCGTCGAATGCGGGCAGGTCGCCCACAGCCGGTTGAAGGTCGGGAGGTTCGCTTGCGCCGGGGCACTCGCCTCCGGTCGGTCCGAGATGCCCCAGCCGTCGAGGATGCACAGCACGACAGGTTTCGGCGCGGCGGTTTTCGGTGCGGACATGACGCGGCCCTTTCTTCGCTCGGCCCCGGTTCTACCGCCAGCGCGGCGGCGCGGCAACGGGCTGTGCGCGCGCTGTCGGGCAATGCCGGCAGTCTTCGGAGATCTCGGCCGGAATTATCGAAAATTCAAGGCCAGGACCTGGCAAAACCCCGGACGAGCGGGGCAAGGGGTGCCGCCTGAGGGTCAGGACAGCATCCGCCTGATCGCCGCGACATGGGTCGCCTCGGCCGCCAGCGCATCGGCACACAGCGCCTGCGCCGCCGGGATCAGTGCCTCGGGCGTGGTGATGCGGTCGATCAGGCCCCAGTCGCGCGCCTCTTCCGCGTCGATCTTCGCGCCGCCCATCAGGATGATCTTCGCCCGGGCCGGTCCGACCAGCGCCGTCAGCCGCGCAGGATCGGCGGGTTGTGGCAGGAAGCCCAGCTTCATCACCGGATAGAACACCTTGGCCGTGGCGACGGACAGGCGGATGTCGCAGGCCAGCGCCATACCCATGGCCCCGCCGGCAAGCGTGCCGTTCATCGCGCAAACCGTCAGCAGCGGCGCGGCGGCGATGCGGTTCGACAGCCGGTCCCAGATCGGATCGGTGGCCAGCCCCGCCCGCGCCTCGTCGAGGTCGGCACCGGCGGAAAACACCTTGCCCGTTCCGGTCAGGATCAGCGCCTTCGCCCCCTCGGCCACGGCATCCGCCACGGCGGTGTCGAGCGCGCCCAGCATGGCGCGGGTCAGCGAATTGGCCTTCTCCGGCCGGTTCAGCGTCAGCACCCGCAGCGCGCCCTCGCGCGAGACCTCGACCCCGCTCATGCGATCAGGCCTGCGGCCCGGCGGATGGCTTCGTCGCGCAGCCGCACCTCTTGCCCCAGCCAGGCGTCACCGCCCGGGCCGGCGAGCCACAACAGCGCCCGCGCCGGCCATTCCGGCGGGATATGCACCTCGGGGTCGAGCTGGCTGACCGGGTTGATGCCGCTCGCCTTGATCTTCACCTGCATCTCGGTGCGCACCGTGCCGGGTGACAGGCCAATGGCGCGGATGCCCGCCGCCGCCTCTTCCAGATGGACCGCGCGGGTCAGCATCGCCGCCCCGGCCTTGGCGGCGCAATAGGCGCTCCACCCCTCGTAAGGGGTCGAGGCCGCACCGGAGGAGATGGTCAGGATCGTCCCTGCGCCTTGCGCCCGCATCACCGGGATCGCCGCCTGCATCCCGTAAAAGACGCCCTTCAGGTTGACGTCGATGGCCCGGCCCCAATCCTCGGGGTCGGCATCGGCCAGAGGGGCGATGGGCTCGATCACGCCGGCATTGTTGACCAGCACGTCGAGCCGGCCCAGATGCGCAGCGATATGGCCGATAGCCGCCCGGACCGCCGCGGCATCCGCGACATCGCAGGGCAGGGCGATCCCGCCGGTCTTCCCCGCCAGCGCGGCGATCCGCCCCGCATCGCGCGACAGCAGCGCCACCTTTGCCCCCGCCGCGGCGAAGACCTGCGCCGCCGCGGCGCCGATCCCGGCGCTCGCCCCGGTGATCGCGACGACCTTTCCCTGCATTCCGCCCCCCCTCAATCTGAATTTTCGGGATGTTAACCCACGTCTCGCTATGCCACCAGACCATGGCGGGCCGAAACGGAGGCCCTTGACCCCCCGCTTGCCGCATCGGATTGTAGAGGGCGGAGATTTTGAGCAGGAGCTTGTATATGAAACACTTCAGGCTGGCGGGTTCGACCGCCGCGATCGCCCTTTTCGCCGGTTCCGCCGTCTGGGCCGATGTCACGCCCGAGGATGTGTGGCAAAGCTGGCAGGACCTTTACGCCTCGTCCGGCCAGACCGTCGCGACCGCCGCTTCGGCCCGTCAGGGCGACACGCTGGTGATCGAGGGGCTGGCCTTCACCTCGGAACAGCCCGAGGCGCGCACCGCCGGCAAGCTCGACCGCCTCGCCTTGCGCGACAAGGGCGACGGCACGGTCGAGATCACCCTCTCCGACAGCTATTCGGCGAAGATCGAGGCGCTTGGCGAAGATGGAGCGGTCGACTCGACCACCGATGTGACCGTCGCCGTTCCGGGTCTGACCGGCACTGCCAGCGGCACCCCGGGCGAGATCAGCTATGACTTCGCCGCGCCCGCCGCCACCATCGCGTTCGACGCGCTGGAAGGCGCCGCCGCTGCCGCGCCCTTCAAAATGACGATCGAGGCCGTCGAGCCGACGGGCAAATACCTCGTCGGCGCCGGTGTCGGCACCGCAAAGGACATCAAGACGACCTTCGCCGCGACTTCGGTGAAACTGTCCGGCACCGGCACCCAAAAGGGCAATACGACCACCTTCGCCGGCACCGTCGCCGATGTCGCCGGCACCGGCGCCGTCAACCTGCTGGACCCGGTCGCGATGGCGGATCTGGCCGCTGCGGTCAACGCGGGCTTTCTGGTCGATGGCAGCCTGACCCACGGGGCCTTCGATTTCACGGCGGATGTGGCCGACGGCGACAGCCCCGGCCAAGTCGCGATGAAGGGCGCCGGGGGCGAGCTGACCGTCGCGCTGGACAAGAACCGCGTGCTCTACACCGGGGCGAGCAGGGGGGTGACGGCGGCAGTCACCTCGGCCGATATCCCCTTCCCGATCACCCTGGCCTGGGGCGAGGCCTCGACGGGCTTCCAGTTCCCGGTGGCGAAAACCGGCGCGCCGGGCGATTTCTCGGCTTTGGTGAAGCTGGTGGATCTGACCGTTTCGGAAGAGCTGTGGTCGATGTTCGATCCGGGCAAGACCCTGCCGCGCGATCCGGCGACCCTGATCATCGACGCCAAAGGGCAGTTGACGCTGAAATCCGACCTGCTGGCCGAGAACGCCCAATCGCTGGAAGGCCAGGACGAGCCGGACCTGAACAGCCTGTCGCTGAACGAGTTGCGCCTCACCCTCGCGGGGGCGGAACTGACCGGCACCGGCGACTTCACCTTCGACAACGCCGACAAGGAAACCTTCGGCGGGATGCCGGCGCCGACGGGCAAGCTGTCCCTGGGCCTGACGGGCGGCAATGGGCTGCTCGACAAGCTGGTGGCGCTTGGCTTCGTGCCCGAGGATCAGGCGATGCAGGTGCGGATGATGACCGCGATGTTCGCCGTTCCGGGTGCGGGGGCCGATGCTCTGACCTCTGAGGTCGAGTTCAAGGACAAGGGCCTGTTCGTCAACGGCCAGCGTCTGCAATAAGGCCGCGCCGCAAGACTCGCGCTGCAAAAGCGGGGCCGTCAGGCATCGCGCTTCTGACAGCCGGGGTTGCGGATGAATGCGACGAAACGGGGCGGCGGGCGATCCGCCGCCCTTTTCCATAAGTCGCCGCCGCCCCATATCGGGGCGAGGCGATCCGCCCGATGCGACTTGCCCCGGCCCGGACTTCCGCGCCATATGGGCCGCGCTCCCGCCAGATTGCAGACACCAGACCCGGACGGACCCTGCCATGACCCTTTCCACCGCCTCCCTTTCCGCCGATGCCTCGCTCGAAGCGCTGACGCAGCGCCTGCTGGACCATGCCCGCAAGGCCGGGGCCGAGGCGGCGGATGTCCTGGCGGTCGAGGGGACTTCGGTCGGGATCGACCTGCGGGCCGGGCGGCTGGAACAGGCCGAACGGTCCGAGGCGGTCGAGGTCGGCCTGCGCGTGCTGATCGGCGGACGGCAGGCCTGCGTTTCGGCCTCGGACGTGTCCGAGGGCACGCTGGCCCGGCTGGCCGAACGGGCCGTCGCCATGGCGTCCGAGGCGCCGCGCGACCCCTGGGCCGGCCTCGCCGACCCCGACCAGATCGCCCGCGACTGGGATCTTGCCGCGCTGGATCTGTGCGACCCGTCCGACGAACCCGCCCCCGCCGCGCTGGAAGAGGACGCGCGCCGGGCCGAGGCTGCGGCGCTGGCCCGGGCCGGGGTGCGTCAGGTCGAGACCTCGGCCGGATATGGGGTGCAACGGATGCACCTTGCGGCGAGCAATGGCTTTTCCGGCGGCTATGCCCGCAGCTCGCGCTCGGTGTCCGCTGTGGCCTTCGTGGGCGAGGGCACGGGGATGGAACGTGATTACGCCGGTGAATCCCGCATCTTTCAGTCAGACCTTCCGGCGGCCGAAGAAGTGGGCGCGCTGGCGGCCGAACGCGCGCTCGCGCGGCTTGGCGCGGTGAAGCCTGCCACGGGGCGCTATCCGGTGCTGTTCGACGAACGCGTCGCCGCCTCGCTGATCGGCCATCTGCTCGGCGCGGCGAACGGGGCTGCCGTGGCGCGCGGCGCATCCTGGCTGCGCGACGCCTTGGGCACCCGGGTCCTGCCTGCCGGTCTGTCGGTGATCGAGGATCCGCACCGCCGCCGCATCGGCGGCTCGCGCCCTTTCGACGGCGAGGGGCTGCCGACCCGCCGCCGCGCCATCGTCGAGAACGGCATTCTGACCGGCTGGACGCTCGACCTCGCCACGGGGCGTCAACTGGGCATGGCCTCGACCGCAAACGCCTCGCGCGGGACGACCGCGCCACCCTCGCCCTCGGTGTCGAACATCGACCTCAGCCCCGGAACCGCCAGCCGCGCGGATCTGATCCGCGATATGGGCACGGGGCTTTTGATCACCTCGCTGATCGGCTCGACCATCAGCGCGACGACGGGCGATTATTCGCGCGGCGCTTCGGGGTTCTGGGTCGAGAATGGCGAGATCCGACACCCGGTCAACGAATGCACCATCGCCGGCAATCTGCGAGACTTCCTGCCGCGGATCGTGGCCGCGAACGACGCCCGCCCGCATCTGTCGATGCGGGTGCCGAGCCTGCTGGTCGAGGGGCTGACGCTTGCCGGAGCCTGAGGCCGATCTCGCCCTGCTGACGGATGCGGCGCGCGAGGCGGGGCATATCGCGATGCGCTTCTGGCGCAACGCGCCACGGGCCTGGGACAAAGGCGAGGACGACCCGGTGACCGAGGCCGATATGGCGGTGAACGCCATGCTCGCCACCACCTTGCGCGCCGCGCGCCCCGACTACGGCTGGCTGTCCGAGGAAAGCCCCGACAATCCCGCGCGGTTGTCGCATGAGACGGCGTTCATCATCGACCCCATCGACGGCACTCGTGCCTTCATCGCCGGCGAGGATACGTTTTCCCATGCGCTCGCCGTGGTGCGGAGCGGTCGGGTCGTGGCGGCGACGGTGTTCCTGCCGGCGCTGGACCGGCTTTACACCGCGACGGCGGACGGTCTGGCACAGCGCGACGGGCAGCCGATCATTGTCGGCACGCGCGGCGAGCTTGAGGGGGCGCGGATGCTTTGCTCGGGGGCGACCCTTTCGCCCGAAAACTGGCCGGGTGGGCCGCCGCCGGTCAGGCGCAGCTTTCGCGCCTCGCTGGCCTATCGGCTGTGCCTGGTGGCCGAGGGGCGGCACGACGCCATGGCGAGTTTCCGGCCGACCTGGGAATGGGATGCCGCCGCCGGCAGCCTGATCGCCGAACGCGCGGGCGCGGTCGTTACCGATGCCGAAGGCGCGACGCTGCGGTTCAACCGACCCCGCCCGCAGATCGACGGGCTGATCGTCGCAGAGCCGGCGATTCATGCCGGGCTGATGGCGCGTCGCCGGGGCTGAGCGCCGCCTGAAATCTGCGGAGATTTCCGGTCGTGCGAAGGAACCGGCGGTCAGCCCTGCATTTCGGCGGCGCGCACCCACCAGCCGGGTTCCGCCCGCGTCAGGTTTGCCGCAGCCGCACGGGCCTGGGCCCTGGTCGCGAAAAGGCCGAAGCAAGTGGCCCCCGACCCGGACATCCGGGCGATCAGGCAGCCGGGCTGCGCGGCGAGCGCGGCCAGCACAGGCGCGATGGCCGGGCAAACCGCGCGCGCTGGCGGCTCCAGATCATTGCGGCAGGTGTGCAGAAATGCGGCCAGCGCCATCGCATCGGGCAGCGGCGGCAGGTCCGGCATGGCCGGGTTGTCGCGCCTTTCCAGCGTCCGAAATACCGCCGGGGTCGACAGTTCGGCCCCCGGATTGGCCAGCACCAGCCATGCTCGGGGCAGGGGGGCGTCCAGGGGCGCAACCGTCTCGCCGATCCCCGACATCCGCGCCGTCTGGCCTGCGAGGCACACGGGCACATCCGCGCCAAGCGCCAGCACCGCCGCCGGGTCCGGCAACGCCACCCCCCACAGTCGCGCAAGCAACCGCAGCGTCGCCGCCGCATCCGCCGAGCCGCCGCCGATGCCCGAGGCGACGGGCAGGTGCTTTTCCAGCCGGACCGCCGCCCCGCGCCCGGCAGGAAAGGCCCGCGCCGCGCGCAGGACCAGGTTCTCCGGCCCGGTCGAAAGGCCCGCACCGCGCGGCCCGCCGATGTCGAGCGTCAGCGCATCCGCGACACGCGCCGTCAGCACGTCGCCCGTCCCGGCGAAGACCACCAGCGAATCGAGCAGGTGATAGCCATCCGCCCGCCGCCCGGTCACATGCAGCGCAAGGTTGACCTTGGCGCGCGCGGTTTCCACCAGTTCCGGTTCGGTCCCGTCGACCTGCGGGCCGAGGTGTAGCGGCCCGGGGGCCGCCTCGGATGGCCCCGCCATTTCTCCGGGCGAGCCTGCGCCGTGGTGCCCGGCGACGATCTCAGTCGGCTGCGGCATCGGCGGGTTTGGCCTGGCCAGGCTTTGCCTCGACCGATTTCACCGGGACCAGCGGCTTCGCGCCTTCGGCGGCCAGAACGGCATCGAGTCCGACCTCCAGCTTGCGGCGGATGCGCGTCGCCTCTTTCTCTTCGGGGGCGAAGGACAGGGCGC
>JAATGA010000067.1 GCA_015654855.1 Rhodobacterales bacterium | reverse complement strand
GGCGGTCTTGCCCACCCCGGCCTCGCCGGTCAGGATCGGGTTGTTCTGGCGGCGGCGCAGCAGGATGTCGATGATCTGGCGGATCTCGTCGTCGCGCCCGACGATGGGGTCCATCTTGCCGTCGCCCGCCTGGGCTGTCATGTCGACCGCGAACCGCCCCAGGGCGGTGGTGCCGCCCTGACCGGGTGCTGCCGCACCGCCGCCCGAGGCGATGCCGGTGCCGTCGATCGGGCGCATATCCTCTTCGTCGCTGTCCTTCCAGGCGGCGCGGGCCTCGCTCACCAGGGTGTCGGCGTTGATCTCGGCGAATACCTTCGACATCTCTACGAGGTTGCGGCGCAGCGGCGCGGTCTTCAGCGCGGCGACCAGCAGATGGCCGGTGCGGATCTGGGCCTCGGCAAACAGCAGCGTCGCGAAATGCCAGCCGCGGTCGAGCAGATCGACCACCTGCTCTGACATGGACGGCATTTCGGTAGCGTTCTTGCGCATCCCCTCGATCACGCCGCCAAGGTCTTTCAGCAGTTTCGCCCGGTCCAGCCGGAAATGCTCCAGCGTCTTCGAGATGTCGGATTTCGGATTGGAAATGATGTGGAACATCCAATGCGACAGTTCCACGTTGCGGTTGCCCTCGCCCCGCGCATGGCGCAGCGATTGCAGGAATGCGTCATAGCCGACACGGTTCAGCTTTCCGGCGACTGTCTCAAGGCTGATCTCGGTCATCTCAATTCCTGTCCCTGTCGATTTTTGCGGTCAAAATATCTGTCAGGCCGGCCCGGCCTCATGGGTTGCGGAAAAAACCGCGTCACTGCGATACGCGCCCGGCTGCCCCGCCGGCGGGGCGATCCATCCCGTCCAGCCGAGCGCCGCCCCCTTGCCCAGCACCGCGCCCTTCACCTGCGCTTCCGGCAGCGAGGGCGCGACCTCGACCTCGGTCTCATGGCCAAGATAGCGGAAAACCAGATCGGAGAGTCGGGCGAAATTCGCGCCACCCGGCAGAAAACTCTGATACTCGGGCAGGCTTTCGGTCCGCACCGAGATGCGGATTTTCTCGTTCACGCTCTGCACCCGCGACCCCAGCCGCATATCGCGGCCAAGCGTGCTGCCGGCCCTGCCGACCTGGGTCAGATCCGACGGCTCGAACATCAGCCAGACCGGCACATGCTCCTCGATCCCGACCTTGACGCCGCACAGCTTCTCCAGAATCTGGCGCAGGCGAACCGGGCTTTTGATCCGCGACATGGCGAGGCCTGCCAGCGGCAAAAGCGCGGTGTCCGGGACCACACCCCTGTTGCGCGCGGCGGGCGATGCTAGGCCGAGGGTGGCGCCGACATAGGCCTGAAAGCGGTCGTCGCCGCCATGGTCGAACTGGGTGATGCCGCGCGCATCCGACCAGGCGCGGAAGAAAAGCTGCTGAAAGCGGTTGGTGAAGATGTCCGCCAGTCGGACGAAGGCGTCGTCGCGTTGCAGGAACCACTGATGGACCTCGGCCGTGACGTTCAGCGGCAGCGCGCCCTGCGGTCCGAAATAGCCAAGGAAGTTCGAGCGCATCCGGGGCGCGCGCTCCGCCGGGGCGGTGCTTTCCTCGAAACTGGTGATGTTCACCTCGGGGAAATTCAGGAAGGGTTCCTGCCCGAGGCGCAGCACTTCTTGCCGCAGGGTCAGATTGCGGCCGATGCGCGGCTTGTCGGGATTGGCCCGCTCGAATTCGCGCAGCAGCGCGAGGAAGCCGAAACCGCGCGGATTGGCCCGCAACGCCGCCCGGCGAGGGGAAACCGGCTTTCCCGTGCCGGCGCTGTCGCTCACAGCAGCGGCCCCTGTCCGGTGCGGGGCGGCCAGGTCTTGATGACCCCGCGCTGATCGCTGCGGACCACGAGTTGGGTAAAGCTGTTGACCGAGGCATATTCGGCGAAGAACCGGTCGAGCACCGCGCCGATCAGAAAGACCCCGCTGCCCTCGAAGGCGCGCTCGTCGAACTGTACGGTGATTTCGGTGCCGCGCGCGGCATGATAGCCGCCTGCGCGCCGGATGGTGCGGGTGACGGGGCGGCTCGTCACCGATTTCAGGCCCTGCAACTGCCGTTCGGTAACCTGGCTCGACACATCGGTGAACAGCGTCAGCAATTCGCGCAATCCGGCGGCGGAGTCGCGGCTGCCACGCGCGTCGATGCCGAAAGAGGACAGCGCCATATAGCTGATCAGCCGCCAGTGGACCGGGCCGCTGCGCGCGCGGTGGGGGGCGTTCGCCTCCAGTTCGGGCACGCTTTCGCGCGGCTGGGTCGGTCCGGCGATGCAGCGCAGCGAAAGGGTGGTGTCGTCGTTCATGCGGAAATCCGCGCCGCCCTGGGCGATGGGCAGATATTGCGGCAGATGGCGGTTGGAGCAGAGCAGTTTGATCTGCAACCGCTTCACCCGCTCGGCGCTGTCGATATGTCCGGGTTCGTAAAGCGAGACGAAGGTTTCGGTCCCCTTGTAGCCCTGAATGCCGCCCAGCCGTCTTTCCTTGGCGTTCTGTCGGCGGGGCCGCTGGCGCGCGGTGAAATACAGCGCCTCGCGCGGGTTGTGGACCTCGGCCGGCATCCCATATAGCGGATGGACCGGCACCTTGGTCGTCACCCCGGCATAATAGCCGAAGACCTCGCGCACCCGGTGCACCTCGTAATGCGAGGCAGGGCTGGAATCCGGCACCACCAGATATTCGTGGCGCAAACCGTCCAGCTTGACCTGGCTGCAATTCTCTTCAAACAGGTTGACGGCGGGCGCCGCGAACAGGCGGAAATGGTCCGGTCCGATTCGCGCCGGCAGGTTGGGGCGCAGATTGTCCAGCTCGATCATCAGATCGAACTCGGCGGCGGGCACGCGCGGCAGGATGTCCTTCAGCCCGGTCAGCCGGAACCCGGTGAACTTCTGCGGCAGCAGGAAGAATTCCCGCAGCAGCGAGAAGCCGCGAAAGACCCGCGTGTCCTCGGGGAAGAGCGCCTCGCTTTCGTCAAAGCCGATCCAGGCGATGCAATCCGGCGGCAGACGCAGAAAGACCGGATCGCCCCGCCCGTCGAGATAGCGCAGCGTCACCCGCGTCGCATCGCGGAACAGATGTTCGCAGATCGCGACGCAATCCGACGGGTCGCCCGACAGATGCACGCTCAGGCTGTCGGCGGCGATCGAGTCGACATTCTTGCCAGGCTTGGTCTTGTCGCTGGCCGATGGGCGCATCAGCGACAGCAGCAGCCCGCCGGCGTTGCCGGGGCTGACATCCAGTCCCATCGACTGAAATGTGGTGGCGCCGCTGACGAAGCGTGCCCCCGTCAGCCGCAGCGGCCAGAGCTCCAGCGCCGAGGCCAGACGGAACCGGCAGGAAATGCGCTGCTCGCGGTCGACATAGCGCGCGTCGAGATAGGATCCCGCCGGGAAGGTCTTGCCCTTCTCCAGATCCTCGTCGGCATAGGACGGCTCTGCCTGGACGATGATCGCGCTCGGCGTCGGCGCCATGAAGTTCGGCAGCAACTGGTCCAGAAGTTCGGCGGTGAAGGTCTCGAATTCGGTGTCGAGCTTCAGTTGCACCCGCGCCGCCATAAAGGCCGCGCCTTCCAGCAGGCCGCCGACGGCGGGGTCGAGGTTGTCCTGCGTCAATCCGCCCAGGCGTTCGGCGATGCCGGGAAAATCCTCGGCGAATTCGCGCGCGCCTTCGTAAAGAAGCTGCAATTCACGGTTGTAGGCTTCCAGAAAGGCGCGGTTCATCCACGCACCTTCAGACCGGACAGGGCGACCTTGCCCGCGCCCATGTCGATCTCGGCGACGAACTCCAGCGGAACGTCGACCGGACGAGCCGTCATCTCGGCGCGGATGTCGAACGAGACGCGCTGGTTCTCATCGGCCTCGCCGCTGCGCAACGAGATGTTCAGACTGTTGGAAATCAGGCGCGGCTCATGCGCCAGCAGGGCGGCGCGCAGGTCGCGGGCCACCCGTTCATCGCGGAAATCGTCTGCTGTAAGGCGGGTGATGTCCTGCATCCCGTAATTCAGGATGGAATTTTTGACCCAATCCAGCCCGTCGAGCGACAGCGAGGCTTGCAGGTGGATCGTCGTCATCAGATTGGCCAGATCCTGCGCCAGATTATCCCGCAACGTTGCCTGATCGGCACCCTCGCGTCGTTCGATGCTGCGGGCCGACAGAATGCGGCCATCCTCGGCCAATTCTTCTGCCTTGGCCCTGGTATCCCTCTCCCGCGCGGCCTGCCGGAAGACGTTCATCAGTGAAATCTGGAAAAGTCCGTCACGCTCTGTCATGGCAAGTCACTCCACGATCAGGCGAAACCGGGCAGGCCAACGTTTGCAAGTCGGCCCGCCCGTTCCGAGTCTCGTCAGACCGCCGAAGCAGGAACGCCCTTGGCGAAGTCATAACCTTTGAAGTTCTTCGCCCCATTGCCGTCGGTTCCGTCCGGCAGCGCCTTCGCCGCCCAATAGTTGACGACATAGGCCGACATGTCCAGCGTGAGGCTTTCCCTGATTTCCGAACCGGCGCCCGTCGGGCCGCAGGAGGTGATCAGCACGTTCGCCATGTCGATCTGGACATAGATCTCTTGCTTGCCGGTGGCGCGACGCACGATGAACTGCGCCTTCGGGATCAGCGCGCCGCGGACGCAGTGGTCGAGCAGATCCGGCGATGACAGGTCGAACCATTTGGAAAGCGACAGACCCGTGATCCCGCCCTTGCCGGCGGAAACCTTGGTGGCAACGCCGCTGCTGACAGAACTGTTGTTGTGGGCACCGAAGCTGAACGAATCAATATAGATCCAGTTCTCAAAGCCTTGCTTGGTCGACTCGCCTTTGATGGCGTCGCCGAGCTTCAGAAGCATATCGGTATCATTGGCCATAGTTCTTCTCCTTTCAATGAGTTTTACGGGTCATCCGCCTTGTGCGAATGGGTGCCGTGTCAATTTTTGGAAGGCAGTCGCGACACCAGGCTCATCCCGATGTCCATGCCTTCCAGCTGATAATGCGGGCGAAGGAAGAATTTCCCCATATAGTAGCCGGGGTTTTCCTCGTCCGCAATCACTTCGACCCTGGCGGCGGCAAGCGGCAGCAATGCCTTCTCGCGTTCGGATGCCGTCGCAGGGTTGCCATGAACGTATTGCGTGATCCAGGATTGCAATTCACGCTCGATCTGATCGCGCTCTTTGTTCGAGCCGATCATGTCCCGCACCATGCACTTCAAATAGTGACTGAAGCGCGACACCGCAAAAATATAGGGGATGCGGGACGACAGGTTGTCCGAAGCGGTCGCCTCTTCGTTCTGGTACTTCTTCGGACGGTACAGCGACTGCGCCCCGATAAACGCGGCGCGATCGGTGTTCTTACGATGGACGAGACTAATCAGCCCCGACTTCGACAACTCGCCCTCGCGCCGGTCGCTGATCGCGAATTCGGTCGGGCATTTCATGTCGGTGGATCCGTCGCCCGCGTCGAAGTTGTGGACGGGCAGGCTGCCGATCTCGCCACCCGACTGGACGCCGCGGATCTGCACGGTCCAGCCGTATTCCTTATGCGCCCGGTTGATGTTGACCGCCATCGCATGGGCGGCGTTCATCCAGGCGTATTGCTTTCCTTCGTGGCCGTCGGTGACTTCCTCGAAGTTGAATTCGTCGACCGGCTCGCCGTTCTGACCATAGGGCGACCGCGACAAGACGCGCGGCAGGGTCAGCGCCAGATAGCGCGAGTTCTCGCTGTCGCGCAGCGAATGCCAGCCAGCGTATTCCGGCGTGTCGAAAACGGTCGACAGATCGCGCGGATTGCCCAACTCGTTCCACGAATCAAGCCCGAGCAGTTGCGGCGCCGCCGACGAGATGAAGGGCGCATGGGCCGCCGCCGCGATCTTGCCCAGATCGCGCAGCAGGCGCACGTCCGAGGACGAATGGTCGAAGTAGAAATCGCCCACCAGCGCGCCGAAGGGCTGTCCGCCAAGCTGGCCGAATTCCGCCTCGTAGATCTTCTTGAACAACGGCGACTGATCCCATTTCGCCCCGGGATACATCCGCAACTCGCGGTCAAGCTCGGATTTGGAGACGTTCATCACCTGAAGCTTCAGCGAAGCGTCGGTTTCCGAGTTGTTGACCGTATAGGCCAGCCCGCGCCACGAGCTTTCCAGCTTCTGATATTCGGCGTTGTGGATGATCTCGTTGATCTGCGTGGTCAGCTTCTCGTCGATCTTCGCCAGCATCGCGTCGATCGTGTCGAGCACGTCATCCGCGATCAGACTGTCGTCAAGAAGCGCCTCGCGAACCAAAGTTCCGACGGCATTCTCGACCTCTTTGGCCGCGACATCGCTGCGCGGCTTGAAGTTCTGCTTCAGGATCGCGGAAAACTCATCAAGCTCGCCCAATGCGCCGGCGGAACTGCCGGCCTCTTTCTCAAATTCTGTCGCCATTTGGTTTCCTGGCCCTGTCCTGTTTCGCGGCGCAGCCCCGGCGGGGGCGCGGCCGGATCATTCGTCCTTCGGCGTCTCGTCCGACTTCGCGGCGCGCCGTTCGTTCAGCGCGGCCATCAGTTGCGGATCGCTGAGCAGCGCCTTGATCTGGTCCTGCGCACCGGTCTTGCCGTTCATATAGCGTTGCAGGTTCGCGAGTTGCTGGCGCGCCTCAAGCAGTTTCGCCAGTGCCGGCACCTGCCGCGCGATCTCGCCCGGGCTGAGGTCGGCCATCTTCTTGAAGTTCAGGTTGACGCTGAGCTTGCCGCCCGTCTCGGGGTCGAGCTTGTTGTCGACGTTGATCGCAAGGCCGGGGGCGACGCTTTCCATGTAATCGTCCAGCGTGTCCTGGCTGATCTGGGTGAACTCGCGATCCGCCACCGGCGGCTTCTCGACTTTCGAGGCATTGCCGGAAAGGTCGGACATCAGCCCCATCACGAAGGGCAGTTCGACCTGTTTTTCGGCGTTGATCGGGTCGGCATAGGAAATCTGCACACGCGGGGGACGGTTACGCTTGATAAAACCGGTCGCTGAATCCGAACTGGCCATAACAATCTCCTGTCTCTATCTGCACAATGAAAGCCGCAACCGCGCCCACAAGTCAACAGGATTGCGGAACCTGCCGGCCGCTCAATACTCGCGCGAGGCGATCAGTTCGCGGACGAGATCGTTAAAGTCTTTTGAAAGCATGTTCCGGGCCTTGAACAGCAGGATCGGGATTGGACTCGCCGGTTCGCGCAAGCGGAAGAAATCCTCGACCTGTTTGATGATCTGGCCGGCGTGCTCGCGGCTGACGACCTCGATCGCGGGGGGATCGTCCTCGCGCTCTTCGGCGAAGGAGGAGTTGTCGCTCAGGCCGGAATGTTCGGAGATTTCGCGCATCCGGTTCATATATATGCCGAAACCGTCGCTGGTTCCGAAAGAGATCACCGCGCTCGACGCATTGTTGGGCAAAAGCGCGTCCAGCGCGTCTACCAGCGGCCGACCAATCAGCAGGCGCGACTGGGTGACGAGGACCAGGGCGAGCGAGGCGGGTTCGTTGCGGGCGAAATAGGCCTCGGTCGCCACGAGCAGGCGGTAGGCGTCGCGATGGTCCGAGACGCCGGCGACCGAGGTCTGCACAATCACGCTGGTCGCGCCTTCGGCGGGCGCGGCGGGCGAGATCCCGGTCTCATCGGAGCTTGTTTCGGCAGGGGCGCCGCCCAGATCGGTGCGCGCGATCCCGACCATCATGGCGATGTCCTGCAACTTTTCCGTGAGTCGCGTCAGGGTCGGGCTGAAAGGGTCGGGCCCGGCGCGGGTCACGGCGGCGATGCGCCGAAGCGCCTCTTGCGCGGTGGTCAACTGGGCGTAAAGCGTGTCGACGGCCTTGGCATTGTCCGAACTGCCGAGCGCGCCGGTGATGCCGGTCGCATCCCCCGCGACCTCGCCCTCGCGCGGCGTGATCTTGCCGGATCCGGTCGCATAGCCGCGATACAGGATGTCGCCCAGCCGGCGGTCGGTGATCAGCGGGGCGTATTCCAGCGGTGCGGTGATCGTCGGCAGCGCGTTCAACTCTTCCAGCGCGTTGCGGCGGTCGATCGAATCGGTGGGATGCACCTCTGCCGGCCAAGCCTCAAGCATCCCCGCCACGGCGTCGAGCGAGTTGGAGAAATCCCTGAACCGGCCGCAGAGGATCTGAAACTTCGCCTGGATCACCACAAGGCGCAGGTCGCGACTGCGGGCCAGCAGCAGATCTATCTGCGCTGTTTCGCCCTTCAGGTCGACCGAGCGCGGATCGAACAACTCGTTTCGCAGAATATTGAAATAGCTGGTGGGGAAGCGATCCTCGACGTTGAAGTAGTAGTCAACGAAGTCGGGATCGTCGGCCGCGAGCAGATCTTCCCCGCAGGGCATGTCCGCCGCGACGGGTTTCAGCAGGTCGTCGGCGCGCATGATATGTCAGCTGTTCAGTGCCGGTGGCGAGACCGGGCGGCGACGCGGACCGGAACAGGCCGCGCCGGCAGGGCCAGCAGCAGGACAGTCAGAACGGCAAGCGCGGCGATCAGTTCGAGCATCATGCCCCCTTTCATGCTGAAGAAGATGCTAGCGCCGGGTTTCCCCCCGGTCAACCGCCGTGACTGGGGTCAGCCCCCGGTCTTTTTCACCGCATCGTCATATGCGTCTGCAAAATAGGCGAGAAACACATCGAGCATCCCGTTTTCATAAGGATTGGTCTTGGCGTCCCAGCGTTCGACGTAAATTTCCCAGGCGTTCGCCTTTTTCGAGGACATGATTCCGCCCGAGGCGCGTTCCTCAATCGATTCGGGGGCCAGATCTTCCAGCAACCGGGCCAGCGCCGGCTGCATTGCGGCATAAACCGCCGTCTGGTGGCGCTTGATATCGTCGAAACCCTGCTGATAGGCGGCTGTGGCCGACAGATAGCTGTCGGGGCGCTGGACGAACATGGTCATAATCGCCTCGGCCGCGTTCGGCTTGAACTTCAGCGGGCTGTTGTTCATCCCGCCGATCATCGTGCGGCTGGAGCTTTTGACGAATTGCTTGGCGGCGGCCCGGGCGCCGAGCAGCGCCATCAGCTCTTCGGTCGCGATGCGCAGCGACCGGCCGATGTCTTCGCCCAGCCGGGCGAGGTCGCCGCGCGACAGGCTGCCGGCGGGCAGGCCGGCGCCGCGACAGATCGCGTCGAGCAGCGCCGTGGCGTCCCCGCCCGGCACCGCATCGGGAACCGGTGGGGTCTGAGCCACGACTACGGGCTGCGGCGGAGTGAAGGGCTCGCTGAGGGCCGGAGCACCGCCCGCAGCCCCGCCGAACAGCGGCGCGGGAGGCGGCGCACTCGCGGGCAAAGGCGCCGGCATCGGCGGCAGCGATGACTGCGGCGGCAGCGAAGATTGCGGTGGCAGCGACTGCGGCGGCGGGGCGGGTGCGGCCGGCGGGGGCGGGAAGCCCTGGGCGGGCGCCTCGATGAAACTGTCGCCGAATTGGCCGGCGAGCGGGGTCGCGGGGCGGTTCGGCGCGGGCATCGGGGCCGGCATCGGCGCGGGCGAGGGGACGAGGCTCCACGGATCGGCGGCCGGGATGACCGGGGCGGGAGGCGCACCGATGCCGGCTCCAGGCGGTGCGAAGGCGTCGGGGGCGGCCGCGCGGAGCGGGGCGTCGCCCTCGATCAGCACGCGGACGATGTAATGCCCGACCTGAAGCCGGTCGTTGTGCGACAGCAGATGCGGCGAACTGACCCGCATTGACTGACCATAGACGAAGGTGCCGTTGGTCGAGATGTCGTGCAGCCAGAACTGCCGGTCGCGGAAGGCGACCTCGAAATGCCGGCTGGAGATGTGGCGGTTGGGATCGGGCAGCGTCCAGTCCATCGCACTGTCGCGGCCGACCTCCATTCCGCGGTCGCTGGTGGAAAACTCCAGCGGCCCGCCATCGGGAAGATAGTCGAAATTCTCGATCCTGAGCGTCAGCTTCATTTGGGTTCCAGCACTAGCGCCCGTCGCGAGATCCTGGGCCGGGCAGATCCACACCACATGCGCACAGCGGGTTTCGCAAGAGGCATCCGGGCATCGTGCTAAACGCTTTTGGCCAGAACGTCACCCATCCCGATGTAATGTTTCAGCATATGGGCGCGCTTTTCCTGTGGAACCCGGGCAAGCGCGGTCAGAACGGCGGCATTGACCGCCCGGCCCATGGCGAATGCCGGGGCCTCGACCGCCGGGTTTTCCGGCGGCGCCATCGAGCCACCGGACCAGCCGGTCGCCAGCGCGAGCCAGGTGCCGGGGCCGCGCGCCCTGGCCGCGTGCCCTGCATCCAGCGCGGCATAGCGGCGGGTCTCGTCCGGTTCGGCGACCCAGGCCGCGGCCAGCGACAGCATCGCGCGATCCTCGTCGGTCAGCAGTTCGGTCCTGGCATTCAGGCATTCATGCGCCCACCAGATCGCGTGGCGCGGCGCCAGCGCATAGGCCATGAAGGTGATCGCCTCTTCCGGGGTCGATCCGGCCATCAGTTGCCGCAGGAAATCCATGCAGTGCAGTCCGGCGGCCGGACGCTGGCCGATATCCTCGGCCATTTCGGGCATCCGCTGGAACAGCGCCTCTGCCTGCTGCGCGCGCAGGCCAGGCGATGGATCGGGCGACAGCGGAGCGAAAGTGTCGGTGCGGTTCGACATGGGACTAATTGATCTTCACCAGCATGGACTTGATGGTCATATCGGTGCCTGCGGAATGCTCTGCCGTCATGCCCCCTTTGGTCTTGAGATCCATTTTCGCGTCGATCTCGATCGAGTTGGCCGACAGTTTGATCGAACTTTCGGTGATCTCGATCTTGCTGGTGCCGACCTTCAGCTCGATCTTGCTGCCAGCGGTGATCGACAGCTTCTGCTTCACCGACAGCGTGTCGTCGGTTTCGATCTTTTCCGTGCGATTGCCCTTGACTGTCAGATCGAGCTTGCCGGTGATCTTTTCGGTGCGATTGGCCTCGATGATCAGCTTGGCGTCGTTCTTGACCTTGAGGTCGAGGTCGCGCTCGGCATGCATGTGCAGGACCTGCTTGCCGTTGCTGTCGTCAAAGGACAACTGGTTGTAGCCGTCGCCTTTATAGGTCTTGGACTTGATGCCGCTGATCGCCTTGCCGTCCGGCAAGCCGAAGGGCGGCATGTTGTCGGCGTTGTAGATCGAACCGACGACGATCGGCGCATCCGGGTCGCCGTTCAGAAACTCGACCAGGACCTCCATGCCGACGCGGGGGATCTGCATCGCGCCCCAGCCCTTGCCGGCCCAGGCCTGCTGCACCCGGCAGCGCATCGAACTGGACCCGACGGCCCAGGGAAACTGCACGAGGATCCGGCCATATTTGTCGCAGTCGATCTCGTCGTCGTTGTCCTTGGCCGCGATGACCAGCGCGGTTTGCGGCCCCTGGATCACCGGCTTCTTCGTCACCTGTTTCGGGGCGAGCGGGGCAGAGGTCAGCGCAAGGTCGTAATGGCCGTGAAAGCTCGGCTTGCCGCCGCTGCCGCCGAATTCGCCCTCGCGCAAATGGATATTGCTGACGAGGCAGATGTATTCCGCATCCTCGCCCTGGGGCAGGCCGGTCGCCGTCACCTTCATGCCCGCGCCGAGCGATACGACCTCGCCCTGCGCGCGCACACCGTGATCGCCCGAGCGCAGCGCGTCCAGCCGCCGCTGCGCGAGGCCCTCGCCCTTGCTTTTGGCGCCGTAGCGGCCGGGAAAGACGTAGCTCTCCAGACCGGACATCTGATACGGCTTCGGCTCGGCCTTGGTGACTTCCATCTCGGCGCGGGGCGTGACGAAGTTGTAGTCCATCAGCTTGACCGCGCCCGAGGTGAAATTGCGCTGCGGCAACCATTGCGAGAAATGCTCGGACCGGCGGCCGCGCCGGCTGTCGGTTGCGAAAAAGGGCCGCGACGCCTCGCCGGGGATAGTCACGAAGCCGTCCATCGAGTCGGTGATGACCAGCGCCTGCGTCGTATCCTTCATCTGCATGAAGAAGTTCAGGCCGAATTCCTCAAGCAGGCGGCGGACGAAGGCCAGATCGCTCTCGCCGTATTGGACGCAATACTCCATCTCTTCCGGCTCGGAGTTCAGCACGAAATCGAAGCTCACGCCCTTTATCGCGGTGTATTGCGTGAGGATCTTGCTGATGATGTTCCTCGGCGTCTCGTTGTGGAAAATGCGCGCGTTCACGCGGTGATCCATCAGCCATATCCATGGCCGCAGTTCGAATTCGTAAAGATGCCGGCCATCGGCCTCGGTTCCCAGAAAGCGGGCGGAGACGGCGATCATGTTGATTACCCGACCGTCCGAGCCCGTCGCGTGCAGCAGGATGCGCATCGGATGGCCGATCAGATCGTCGAAGTCGACCATGGTCTTGCCGCCAAGCGCACGGATCCGGTACTCGCCGATCTGATTGATCCCCTCCGTCCCGCTGAGTTCGAGCAGGACGAGTTCGTCGCCTTCGAGCGGGGTGAAAAGTTCGCCCAGACGGGTGCCCTTCGCGACGCCTTCCCCATCCGGCGATGAAGAAGTCGATGACTTGCTCAAATTCCGCATATGGCTTCGCTTTCGATAAAATTGTTCAAAGGACGCGGGCGGAAAATCGCCCCTATAATGATAATCAGGTTACATAATCGGTGTGTCCCTGGCAAGGAAACTGCATATCCTGGCCAGGGGTTGCGCGGTCAGTTTTGCAGCAGGAAATGGCCCAGGCCGGTCGCGGCCTTCAGGCTCTCGCTGGATAGTTCGACATCGACGAACGGCATCAGTGATTTCACCGTCACCCCGTTGGGCACGGCGTCCAGCTTGGCCAGCGGCCGGTCGGTCGCCAGGGCGAGGATCAGCTGCGGCGCGGGCGGCGCGCCGGGGGCAAGGCTGACGGTGAAGCTGAAGCTTGCCGTCCCGTCGGACGAGGTCGCCACCCACTGCTTGAGGTTCGTCGCCCCGCCTGCCTCGCTGACAAGGAACAGCGCGACCGACCGGCCCGCCGCGCCCTCGACCTGGCCCTGGACGGTCGCCCCGCTTTTGACCGAGGCACCTGTGCCCCTGAGCATGACGCGGACCGGTTCGACCGAGGGATCGGCCTGACGCTGCGCGAAGTCCAGCACCGGGCATTGCGTGTCGTTGATCAGCCGCAACGCGACATCGGGTTTGTGGCCGGTCGCCCGCTCCATCGCCGTCGAGATCTCTTCCAGCGGGGTGGTGGTGGTGGCGAATCCGTCGAAGGCGACGGCATCGCCCGCGATCCTGCCGGGTTGCAGCAGGGTGCAGGCCGGCGATTTATACGCGGCCAGCCAGTCGAGCTGCGCCTGAGCCGCGGGCTTTTCGACCGCAGCCGGCTGCGGATCTGCTTGCGGCGCGGGATCGGCCGGCGCGTCCGATGCGGCGGCAGTGTCCGTGCCATCGGTGTCGGAACCATCTGCACCGGCTTGCACCGGGCTTTCCGCGGGCTGGCCGGTCGCGCCGCCCGTTTCCGTTCCGGCGGCGGAACCTGCATCGGTTGAGGCCGTGTCGCCGCTGTCCGTTCCGGTCGCGGCGGCCGGGGCCTCGGGAGAGCCTTCGCCCTGGGCGCTCGTGGCGTCTGACGCCGGCGTGGCGGCGTCAGACGCCACAGCCTCGCCGCCTTGCGTTTCCGACGATGCGGGCTTGTCGTCCGAGGGGCCGATCAGCCCGCCGAAATACGCCCCCGCCCCCCCGCCCGCCACGATCAGCGCGACCAGACCGGCGATCAACCCGCCCTTGCCACCTTTGGCCGGCATCGCAGGAACCGCTGCGGCCGGGGTGAGCGGAGGGGTGGTCGCGACCGGCGCGCCGAAGGGGCTGACATCCTCCGCTCCGGCGGGCGCGATGCCGAAGCCGCCCGTCACCTGCGCCGGCGGGCTGGTCGGGGCCGGCTGCGGCGGAACGCTCGGCGAATAGAACCCGGCCGGCGGCGTAGTGCCCTGCGGCGTGGCGATCAGCGTCGGACCGCCGCCCGGCTGCCCCGGCGGAGTCGAAGCTCCCCAGGCGCCCGACGGCCCCCCGTCGATTGCGGCGCGGCCGGTGGCTGCGAAGGTTGACCGGGCAGCGGGAAGGGCGGCAGCGAGCCGCCGATGACAGTGCGGTTCGCATCGACCCCGCCGGGCGCGACCAGCGCGGCAGGGATCAGTGCGGCATTGTCCAGCGCGGCCATCACACTCGCCATGCTGTCCGGCCGCTGTCCCGGATCGGGTTGCAGCATCCAGGACAAAAGCGGCATCAGAGAAGGGTTGACGCCGGTCAGATCCGGCACCGCCGCCCGTCGCCCGACCGCATCGACGATCGAGGCACCCATGTCCACGACCTTGCCCCGGCTCGCTGCCGCGATCAGCAGCGCCAGCGAATAGATGTCGGACCGCCCGTCCACCACGCCGCCGAAAGCGCCGAGTTGCTCGGGCGAGACCCAGTTGAACTTGCCCGCGAACTGCCCCTGCAACAGCGTGCCGCCGCCGATGGACGAGGATTTCGCGATGCCGAAGTCGATCAGCTTCGCATGTTCGACGGCGCCGCCTTCGAGGATCACGTTGTCGGGCGACAGGTCGCGGTGCACGACCCCTGCCCGGTGCGCCTTGTCGAGGCCCGAGGCGACGCGGCGGAACAGGACCCGCACATCCTCGACCGGCATCGGACCCTGCTCGACCCGGTCGCTCATCGCTGTGCCCTCGACGAACTCCATCACCATGCAGGGACGGCCGATCATCGGGTCGTTGGTGAAGACGTGGTAGCGCACGATCGCCTCATGCGCGAGGCGGCCGAGCACGGTCGCCTCTTTCTGGAACAGGGCCACGATCTTCGGGTCGTGCGCAAGGCTGGCGAGGACGATCTTGATCGCCACAGGCTCGCCGTTATGGATGTTGACGCCGCGATAGACCTCGCCCATGCCCCCCGAGTTGATCAGCTTTTCGATCTCGTAGGTGCCGATGATGCGCGTGCCGGTGGTCACGACCGCCGTAGTCGCACTGCCCGCTCCGGGAGCGGAGGGCGAGGGCGGCGGCGGGGCGCTGTCGTTTGTCATCTTGCTTCAGCCTTCCACATGCCACTCGTCCCGGCCGGGCGCCGGCGGGATGCCAGCGGCGGCCTGCGCACCTGCGGATTCGACGCTCTGAAGCCCCGCTTGCCGGTCGAGGCAGCGCACCACCACGACCGTCACATTGTCGCGCGCTCCGCGCGACAGGGTAAGTTCGATCAGCGCGTCGCTCGCACCCTGGGGCGTGTGGCCGACAAGGACGGTGGCCATTTCCTGATCGGTGACATGCTCCGTCAGCCCATCCGAGCACAGAAGGAACGTGTCGCCATGCGCCAACGCGCCCGAGCGTTCGTCGGTACTGGGCCTTTCCGAGACGCCGATGGCGCGGGTGATCACGTTGCGCCGCGGCCAGGTCGCGGCCTGGTCGGGGGTGATCGCCCCGGTCCGCAGCAACTCCTGCACCTCGGTGTGGTCGACGGTGACCTGGCGGAACTCGCCCTGGCGCAGCAGATAGATCCGGCTGTCGCCCGACCAGATGCAGGCGAAATGCCGGTCAAAGGTCAAAAGCGCGACCATCGTCGCGCCGATGGTCGCGCCACCCATGCGCTGCGATTGGCCCTGGATCACCTGATGCGCCCGCAACAGCCGGTCCATGAACCGGGCCTGAAGGTCGGGGGCGGACACCGGCTTGCCGATGCTGGCGACGCTTTCCGCGATGGAGCGGCTGGCGAAGTCGCCGGCCTCATGCCCGCCCATGCCGTCGGCCACCAGCCAGACGCCCGCGTCGGTCTGCACGAGGAAGCTGTCCTCGTTGTGGTTGCGCACCTTGCCGGTGTGCGAGCCCGCGCCGGTCTCGAACTGGAATGGGGCGTCGTTCATCATGTCTCCCGCAAGCCTGCTGCGCGGCAGAGATTAGGCGCAGAACCCCGTCGCTGCCTAGCCATTCTGTTGAAATCCCCTGAGAAGCCAGGCCACGACCTGACCCGTGGGCAAGCCCGGCCCGGCCCAAAGCTGCGAAAACGCCGCTCTTTCGGGTGCTGGGGCCCGAAGCGAGGGTTCCGCCGCCGCCAGACCGGCGGTTTCGGCGCGCGTCTCGTCGCCCGCTGTGGCTGCGGTGAACCCGGGTGCGACCGGGGCAGGGGGCGCGAAAAGCGACAGCCCGTCCGAGGGCGCGGAAAACGGGGAATCGTCGGCCGCGCCGAAACCGTCGTCGGCAAGCGGCGTGTCCCAGACCGAGGCGCTGTCCAACGGATCCGTCGCCGGCTCCTCCGGCCGCGTTGCGGCCGGCACGTCCGCCTCTCCGACTGGAAGGGTTTCGGCCCCCGGGTCGGACGATTCGACGGCAAGTTCCTCCGCGACGGCGAATCCGGCAGGGTTGCCAGTGTCGTCGGCCCCGGCTTCCGCTGCTGCCGGCGTCCCGCTGACGGTCGTCGTGATCGCGGGGGGCATGGTTGCGGCGGCCGGGGAGGCGCCTTCGGTCGCCGCCCCGCCGTCGGTTTCGGCCGGGACCTCCGCCTCCGCGGAGGGGCCGGTGCCAGCCACCCACCAATAGCTGCGCCCGGTCGCGGCGCGGCGGTGGTCGGTTGCGGCCAGATCGGCCCAAAGCCCCGCCAGGTTCGCACCTTCGCGCACGGCCCAGAAATCGGCGCTGTCCACCGCCGTGGTCGCTGCCGGATCCTCCAGCCCCTCGACCACCGCCGCAGGACCCGACAGATCGGCCTGGCGCAGCATAGCGGCCAGGTGACGCCCGGCTCGGTCATACCAGTCCTGATCGGGGGCGAGCGGCGGCGGGGCCAGGCCGCTGTCCAGCGCCAGCACCACCAGCGGGAACCGGCGGCCGACGCGATCCCGCGTCGGAGCCATCACCCCGGCGATGACCGTGCCCCAGATCGCCTCGCCCAGCCAGAAACGCAAAACCGGCGCGGTGGCCCAGGCATCGTCCCAATCCTGCCCGAGAGAGGCCCGTGCCTCGGACAGGGTGGCGTCAAGCCATCCCTCGATCACCGGGCGCAACCCGCCCGGCAATCCGTGTTCGAGGAAATCCCCCTTGGCGGGGTGCTTGCCATAGACGCCAAGCGCCATGATCAAAGACCCGTCGGGCAGCGGAACTCGCGCAGTTCGGCCATGTTGAACGGGTTGGTCAGGGCGTTGACCCGGATCTCGTAGCTGATGTTGCGCCCGCCGATCACATAGTTGAGCTGCAACACGTCGCCGAGCTGACGCGGGCTGCCGTCGCGGATGAATTGCAGGAAGGCCCAGGGACCCTGGTAGCGGATCATCGATTCCCGGTTGTTCAACTCGGGCAGCAGTTGCAGCGAGGCGTTGCCGCCGCCGCCGGGCCAGGCGATCGTCACCGGCGTGTTGCCGACCTGCCGGGTCTGGATCGGCTGGTCGTCGATCACCAGAACCGCCTGGCGGATCTTGTCATGCGCGGCGGTCTGACTGACGGTCACCTCAAGCTTCACCGTCGGGCTGCGGCCGGGGAAGAAGGCGTCGCGGATCTTGGCCGCCCGCTCGAACTGCCGCAGGGTTTGCAGCGACAGGCGGCTGGCGAGCGGACTGTCCTCGCGCCAGGTCCAGTCCTTCGCGCCCATATTGGCGTGCGCGGCGAGGTGCTGGTTGAAGAACCGGTCGAGTACCCCGTCCGGGGCGAAGACCTGGGCGAATTCCGACAGCGGCACCTGCCGCGTCGGGTTGCCGGCGAAGGGATAGCGCCCCTCGACCACCTGGGTGCAGACGGGAACCACGGATTGCGTCAGGTCCTGGTTGATCTGCGCGATGGTGGACGATGCGGCATTGCCCTCGAAATCCTCGACCGCATCGCCCATCATCCGCGCCAGATCCGGCGGCAGGCGCGAGACGTTGCTGCGCAACTGCCCGATCAGCGCCGGCATCTGCGCCGCCGCCTGGGCCTGGTCGAATCCGGCGGCGATGATCAGCCCCTGCTGGATTGCGGCCAGACTTTGCAGCAGCGCGTCCACCGGGCGCGCGCCCGGCGCACCGTCCAGCAGCAGATGGTATTCGGCAAAGGAATCCTCGATATCCTTGCCCGGCACGATCTGCGCCGCCCCGCCGCCCGCCGCCCCGGCACGCATCTGGCTTTTGCCGCTGGCTATCGCAAGATCGAGTCCGATCCGCTGCAAGCCGTTGACCCGGCTGAGACCCATGGCCTCGATCTGGCCGGCCGCTTTGGCGACTGCCGGATTGCCCCCGGCGACCGCATCGAGCGCCGCTCCTGCCGCCCCGTCGACACCGATCCCCAGGTCGGGGCGCGGCTGGGTCAGCCGCGTCTCGGCCGAAACCGCCTCGATAAGCTTCAGAACCGGCGAGGTCGTGGGAGAGGCGGCGGCTCCGAGCGCGACATAGGCCGGCTTGTCGGCGGTCAGCGGTGCCAGCCGGATGTTGCTCAGCATATGCTCCCATGCCGCCAGATAGTCCTCGCGGTAGCGTTGCAGAAGCTGCGGCCCCAGCCGGTCGAGCTGCTGGCTGATATTCGCGGCCTGGGCCTGTTCGCCCATCACCCATTGCTCGCTTTCCAGTTTGCGCGCCACCTCGGCCAATTGGTCGAGAAAGAAGTTATGAAAGCCCTGATAGGTGAACAGCGCCGGCACCGACATCTGCGCCAGGTCCGAGCCGTCCACCGTCTCGAACACCAGACGCGAATCCTTGCCCGTCCGCTCCGTCAGGTTGAAATCGGGGATCCCCGAGAAGGGCGCGGTCGCCACGATCAGCGAATAGGCCTGATCGGCCACGCTCATTCTGGCGAGAATGACCTCGGCCTTTTCGATCAGATCCTTGTTCAGCGTGACCTGCGGCGTCGTGGTGTCGTCGAGGTCGAGCATCGCGGCCAGGTGCGCCTCGAGCATGTCGCGCGCCGGTTGCTGGTTGATGCCGGGATAGACCACATCGGCCAAGTCCTGGCGGAACCAGGCCCGCACCAACTCGTCCTGCGGCACCGGGGCCGCGCCGCCAAGCGCCTTGTAGACCTTCAGCGTCTCGTAGATCGGCAGGGGTTCGTTGGCGAGCACGAAGCTTTGCAACTGTTCCTCGACCCGCAGGATCAGCCGGGGGCGGAACAGCCGTTCGAGGCCCTGGGCATAGGATTCGCGCGCCGCCGACCGCAACTGGCCGCGCTGCGACAGGCCGAACCCCTCGGCCCAGCCGTCGTCGTCCTCGGGCGCGGCATAGCCGGCGGGCATTGTGCGCAGCATCTGCAACTCGTTGCCGACGCGCATGAAATCGGTGTCCTTGATGTCGGTCGCGGCCAGGTCCTCGCTTGCCGCCATCTGGTAATCCGCCGTCGCCGCCTGGGCCGAGGCCACCAACTCGCGGTTCGACAGATAGCTTACCGTCCAGCCGGCCAGCAGTCCGACCGAGACGATCCCCATTCCCGCCAGCGCCGCGATGCGGAGCGCCGAGGATCGCCGCACCGCCTTGCGATCATAGCTGACCCAGCCCTGTTCGCCGAAGATCACCTTGGTCATCAGATCGTGCAGGAAAAAGCTTTTGCCCTTGCCCGACATCAGCCCCGCGGAAAGCCCCGCCGCGTCGCCGCCAAAGCTGCGGCCCATGGCGCCGAGGATCTGGTCGACCGGCGTGCCCTCTTGCGTGCCGGAGGTGAAATAGAACCCGCGCAGGATCGCGTTGGTCTTGTATCGCGTCGGCTCGAACACCCGGCCGAGGAAGTCGACGATCGTATCCTTCAGCACGGCGAGTTGCCCCGGCAGGCCGAAGACCGCGATGCGGTTCGCGCCGTCGGGCTCCTCGGACAGCCGGTCGATCACCTCGTCCGACAGGCGCGAGACAAGCTGGTCGAACTCCTGCCCCACCTGGTTCCAGGTCTGTTCTTTGGTGCTGGTGGTCTGGAAGGTCGCGCCCCAGACTTTCTTCCGCCGGCTGACGGAGAAGGACGAGAAATACTCGCGGAAGCCCGAGATCAGATCGGCCTTGGTGAACATTACATAGACCGGGAAGTCGACCTTCAGCGTCTCGTGGATCTCGGCCAGGCGGGCGCGGACGGTTTCGGCATGGGCGGCCACGACCTCGGGCTCCTGCCGCATCAGATCAGCGACCGAGAAGGCGAGGATCACGCCGTTGATCGGCTGCTTCGGGCGGTTGCGCTTCAACAGCGACAGGAAGGACTGCCAACTCGCGCTATCGGCGGTTTTGTCGCTGTCCTGGGTGGTGTAGCGGCCGGCGGTGTCGATCAGCACCGCATCCTCGGCGAACCACCAGTCGCAATAGCGCGTGCCGCCAAAGCCTTTCAGCCCGCCGTCCTGCTGGCCGGCCAGCGGGAATTTGATGTCCGCATTGACCAGCGCCGTGGTCTTTCCCGATCCGGGCGGGCCGATGATCACATACCAGGGCAGATCGTAGAGCCAGGTCTTGGACCCCGCCGACCGCTTCATCGTCGACAGCGCCTTCTGCATCCGCTGCGACAGTTCTCCACCGTCGCCGATGGGGCCGGTGTCGACCACCATCGCCTTTTCCAGCGCCGCCTGTGCCCGGCGGCGCAGCAGCCAGCGCACCAGATGCCAGGTGCCGACGATGGCCCAGACCACAAGGATCAGCAGCACCCGCACCCAGACCGGATCGAAGGGCCGCGCCTCGCCAAAGCCGATCAGCGGCCCGGCGAACCAGACGAGAAGCGCCCAGGCAACCAGCCCGACGACGATCAGCGCGATCTTAACCCACTTCATGGCTCAGGTCTTTCCCGTCTCGCCGCGCGACCCCCGGGGGTCACTGTTGCAGCGTCTCTTCCCGTTTGATCATGATTTCGACCCGGCGGTTCTGCGCCCGCCCGTCTTCGGTGGCGTTGTCGCCGATCGGCTCGGCCTCGGCCTTGCCCTCGACGACGAAGCGGCTGGCATCGGCGATGCCGGTTTCCAGCACCTTCTTCACTGCCTCGGCCCGCGCGAGCGACAGGTCGTGGTTGTTCTTGAACCGTCCCCGGCCGCTCATCGGAACGTTGTCTGTATAGCCGTAGATGTAGACCGGCCCGGGTTCGGCGTTCAGCGCGGCGGTGATCCGCGCGCCCAGGTCGACGAATTCCTTCTTCGTCTCGGCTTTGCCGGTGGCGAAAAGCGCGGCGTTGTTCACCCGCACGAAGATGAAGTCGCCCTTCACATCCACCGCGACGAGGCCTGCGTCGATGTCGGCCTTCATCGCCTCGCGGATCCTGTCGAGTTGCGCGGTCTCGGGCGCGACGATCACCTCGGGCGTGAAGGCGATGGTCCGGGTCAACGAGACGGGCGTCGTCGGATGGATCGACATCATCCGCTGCGAGACCGTGCTGCCTTCGCCCGCGATCAGCATCGACAGACCGAAATAGGCGCCGAGCAGACCCAGCACCAGGACCGAGCCCACGATCCACAGCGGCGTGCCGCCGAACCGTCGCCGCCCACCGACCAGCACCGGCTGCCAGTGGGGCGAGATGTCCTCGTCCGGGCGGCCCTGCACGCGGCGCAGGGATTCGTAGATCATCTGCCGGATCCGGGAGAGTTCCTGCGCCCCGTTCGGGGCCGAGCGATACTGTCCCTCGAACCCCAGCGACAGGCAGACCAGCGCCAGCTCCAGGATCTGGAACTTCTGCGCCGGGGCCTGAAGCGCCTTTTCGACCTCCTGGAAGAAGCCGACGCCCGAGGTGCGGCGGTTGAAGAACCGCGCGACCATGGAATACTGCACCCAAAGGTGGCGGTCCTGGCCGGGGATGTTCTGCACGATGTCGTCGGCGGTGCCGCACAACAGGTATTTCGCCACCTGCGCGTCATGGCTGTCGACCCCGGCCTCCAGCACGTTCTGCTCGAAGGTTTCGATCTCTCGTGTGACATGCTCCATCAGCGGAACGGCGTCCATCTCGACCATCTGGGTGCGCAGACGCCCGAAGAGGATCAGCAGATTGGCCGCCGCAGCGAGGATCGGGCTTTTCGGCCCGCCGGCGCCCAGGCCCTTGGCCGAAAGCGCGGTGCGCAGGTCGATCTTCGGCCCCGACGAGGCGTAGTTGGTCGGTGCCGCGTCGCGATGTTCGGGAAAGAAGGAATCCGGCTGGGCGAAGGCGCCCTCGACCCGGCGCGGCGCGGCGGGCTGGCCGAAGCCCGCATTGCCGAAACCCTGTGCGCCGAAGCCCTGGCCCGGGGGTGGCGCGGGCGCCGGCGCGGGCGTGCCGAAGCCGCCGCCCTGGACTCCCCAGGCGTCGCCGTCGCCCTGTCCCCCGCCGAAGCCGCTCCCGCTGCCGAAGCCTCCGGCCTGGCCGAAACCGCCGGGCTGGCCGAAACCGCCCTGTCCGCCGAAACCGGGTTGCGCCGGCGCGCCGCCGGCGCCCGGCAGCGGGCCGCCGATGACCGTCGACTGGTTCGGCGATTTCTGCGGCGGCCCCGAAGGGCCGGGCATGGGCGACGGCGTGCCGAGCGCGCCGCCGATCACCGTCTTGTCCTTGTTGCCGCCGCCGCTCATGCCCGCGTCTCCACGATGGCCCAGAGTTCAAGCTTCAGATCGGGCCAGTCGCCCGCAAAATGCATCCCGATCGCCGGGGCGGTCGAAAACTCCCGCCACAAGGGAGAGTTCTTTTCCAGCAGGAAGTAGACGTTGCGTGATACCGCGCGAATCTGGCGCGGCGGCGTCGGCAGGTGAACAAGGTCGATGCCCGGCAGGTTGTTGTTGACGATCTCGGCCATGCGGGTGTTCGGCCCGACCTTGCAGAGTTGCGGGAACTGCTGCTGCACCTGGGTCAGCGAGCGCGAGCTTTCGACCTCGACCACGAAGGTCGCATCGCGGAACAGGTTGCGGTCGGCCACCTGCGCCAGATAGCTGTTCTGCCGCACCTGGACCAGCTCCAGTCTGGTCGCGCGGCCCACGTCGCGCGACAGCAGGCGTTGGATGTCGCGCACCACCGGCTCGACGCTGGCCTTCAGATCGGCATGGTCATAGGCCGGATATTCCGGCGCCAGACGCTTGTCATTGTCGAAGGTCCACAACTCGCCGGAAAGTCGCAGCAATTCGACATAAAGCCGCTCGGGATGCACATAGCGCGAGGCGCGCAGATGGCGCAGCACGTTGATCTCGCGGTTCAGCAGAAGCAGCATGAAGTAGTCGGTCGCCTGCAACCCGCCCGCCGCCGTGGGGTCGGCCGCATAGCGGGCCAGAGATTCGAGCTTCGTCTCGACCCAGCCGATCACCCGGTCCAGCCATCCGGTGGTCACCTGATGCGCCATCACCGTCAGCACGGGGGGCGGGAAAGCGTCGTCCAGGATGACGATATTGTCGCGCACCTCGACGATCCGGGCGAGCTTGATGCACTGAAAGCCGGGCTTCGGCGTCGAGCGGATGTCGAGTTCCAGGCGCGGCGCCGCGATCTCGATCTGCTGTTCCAGCCGCATGGCCGAGGCGGCGTCGGCCACCGTTTCGGCGCCGATGACATAGCGCGTCGCCGCCCCCGTCTCGTCGTCCATCGCGGTTTCGCGGCCGTTCATCACCTGATCGGGCAGGGTCAGCCAGACGATCTGGCCGTCCGCCCCCTCGGGCACCTCGATGGCGCGAGGCAGGGGGGACACGGCCGGCGCGTCGAAGGGCGTGCCGTCGGGAAAGATGCCCGAGACCAGGGCCATCTCGATCCGGCCCTGTTGCAGGCGGTCGCGGTTGACTCGCATCTCCTCGATGCCCCAGGGGTAGGGCGAGACATGCCGCGTCCGCGCCTCGATCAGCTTCTCGACATAGCGGTCGGACTGCTGGAGGTGGTGGGGCTGAAGGAAAAGCCCCTCCTTCCACGCGACCTTGCTGAACCAGGACATGCCTTCCCCAATCTGTCGAACTTGCGGACCTTGGCGGCCCAAATTGCCAATGGCCCCCGCGAACAGCCGCCCGCCCTGCGCGACTCGCGACAGGCGGCGAAAGACCCGGGCACCTGAAATTTCGTTCCGTCCGGCCCACATGGCCAACGGTTCATCGCGCAGTTTGCGTCCTCTGCCCTTTCGGATCAAGCCTTGACTTGGAAACGGTCTCGGACGGCGGGCG